>DAOLNV010000012.1:20605-95165 GCA_035416745.1 Candidatus Hydrogenedentota bacterium
TCTGCTCCGCAACGGCGAAACGGTATGGGTCGAGGCCAGCGGCTGCGTTTCTGAGGCAGAGGGCCGCCGCCTTGTGCTTGGCATTCTTCGGGACATCAGAGGCCAGCGCAGCGCAAGAGATGAATTGCGGCGCCTGAACAAGATTCTCCTTGCGACAAGCGCTTGCGACGAAGCCATCATGCAGGCGGCAGATCAAACACAGCTCCACGCGCATGTTACGCAGTTGCTTGTGGAGGCGAACATCTGTCGTCTCGCTGCGCTGGTGTGTTTTCATAAGGGCGCCTCTGAGATCGTGGCTCAAAGCAGCGTGGACGGTCTTGCGCTGGAAGAGGCCGACCTGCCGGTTCTGGGGAAGGCGTTGGACTGGCCCGGGCCCGGGGCCCCCGTGGCACTGTCTGCCCGTATGGTGCGGTATCCCGGGGACGCTTTGCCTGCCTGGCCCTCCTGGACCCGCATTCACGGAGCGGAACCCGGGAGTCTGGTGTCGCTGCCCATCGAATGCACCAGTGGGGAACGAGGCACCCTGCTCTTGGTGACTTCCGGGTCCGAAGCATTTCAACCGGGAGAACTCGGGGTGTTGGGAAGGCTGGCCGAACATCTGCGGAATGGGTTGGACATGATTCGGGCGCGCCTTGAGCGCACCAAGGCTCTCGATACGATACGGTACCGCCTGTCATTCGAAGCCATTCTGACCTCGGCTATCCAGGAGTTCTTCCATATTGCCGGACATGATGTGGATGCGCTGGTTCAAGGAGTATGGGAGAAGATCAGCCGTTTCCTGGAGGTCGAGCACAGCTTCTGCATCCTCCTTTCGGGCGGGGGCTTGCCAGAAAGGCGCTTTGAATGGCACGGGGAGTCCGCTGCAACCATGACTGGCGCGGTAATTGATATGTTGACCTCCGCGTCGTTTTCCTGGAGCCAGAATAACCTGCGTAATGGCACGGCTGTTCTAGTAGGGCCCGATGATCCCGGCTTCGCGGGGCCGCGAAGCGAATTGGAGCTTTGCCGCGGGTTGGGCATTCGAAGCATGCTTCTGGTTCCTATCGTTGATGAGGGCCAACTTGCAGGTGTGGAGGGATTTTACGCCAGGTCGCAGTCTTGTTCGTGGGCCGAGGAAGACGTGGACATGCTGAAACTGGCCGGTCAGATCATCTTGGGCACGGTACGGCGGGCAAACAGCGCCCGCTTGCTGGAGGAGAGCGAAAACCGCTTGCGCATGGTGCTTGATGCCGCATCGAACGGGGTGTTCGACCTGGATTTTTCGACGGACCGCATATTCTACGGTGAAAACTGGGCGCGCATGCTCGGCTATGAACCGCGTGAAATCGTTTCGACTCGCGAAGCTTCTCTTGCGCTTGTGCACCCGGACGACGTCGCGGGCATCGACCGGGCGTTCCAGGAACATCTTTCGGGAGGTAAGCCGCAGTTCGAGGCCGAATTCCGTCTGCGTAACAGGGAAGGCGAGTGGCAGTGGGTCCTGAGCAGGGGCAAGGTTGTCGAATGGGACAAAGCGGGCCAGCCGCTCCGCTTGTTGGGCATCCATATCGACATTGCCGATCGGAAACGGGCTGAGAGCGCGCTTCAATGGCGCGATGCCCGCCACCGCGCCCTGCTGGAGGCGATGCCAGACACGCTGTTGCGGGTCCGGCGAGACGGCGAGGTGCTTGATGCGCATGTGTCTGACCAAGCGCCTCTCGCGGACATGTTGCGCACAGCCCTTGGGCAGCGGCTCTTCGAAGTGTTCCCCGACGTGGTGGCGGAACAAGCCATGCACAATATTCGCCGTGCTCTGGACCAGAATCAGACCCAGGTCTTCGAGTTTCGTATGGATGTCGCGGGAAGAGAGGACGCATTTGAGGCGCGTACTGTGCTCACGGATCATTCCGAGGCAATATTGATTATTCGCGATGTCTCCGAGCGCCACCGCCTGGAACGGGAGATCCTGGAGGTGAGCGAGCGGGAGCGGGGCCGGATCGGTCAGGATCTGCACGATGGGTTGGGGCAGGAGTTGGTGGGTGTCGGTTTTCTGGTAAACGCGCTGAGCACCGAGCTGGAGCGCGGCAAGTCGCCCCTGGCGAACAGCGCACGAAGCATTGCGGGGCTGGTCGCCGAAGCGCTCGAGCACAGCCGGTTGCTGGCGCGGGGGTTGCATGTTGTTGGACTTGAAGATGACGGGCTGGGCGTTGCGCTGGAGGAATTGGTGAGCCGTACGCGCTCCGTTTACGAGGTTGACGGGAAGTTCTCCTCCCGAGGCGTTATTTGGTTGCCGGCCGAAGAAGCCAACCAGATGTATCGAATTGCTCAGGAAGCGGTGACCAACGCCGTGCGTCACGCGAACCCCAGCTGTATATTTGTGAGCTTGTTGCAGAATGAGCGCCGCGTTCGGTTGGCCATCGAAGATGACGGTGTCGGTTTTGACCATCGTGCAATCACGCACGAGGGGATGGGGCTTAACATCATGCGCTATCGCGCGCGGGTGGTCTCAGCGAGTCTTCAAATCGACTCGGAGCCCGGCCATGGAACGCGGGTCGTAGTGACGCTTCCGCTTTCGAGAAACGTGTGATGCCAGCGACCGGAATCTGGCACAGTATTGCGCGCCGCAGGGAATCCTCGAAGCCACGGTTTTGGGAAAGCAGGAGTGAGCGAGAGAAGCGGTGGGTAACGATGTGTCCGCGCGGCGTTTGAGCCGCCTGATGACGAGACAGGAACAATGAAGAAAGCCGCCGTAGTGATAGTCGACGATCATCCCATAGTCCGGCAGGGTCTCAAAATGCTTATCAACCAGGCCGATGACCTCGAGGTCCGGGGCGAAGCCGAAGACATGTCCGGCGCTCTCGCGGCGATAGGGGAGGTACATCCCGATATTGTCATCATTGACATCTCGCTCAAGGGGGCGAACGGAATAGAATTGTTGAAGGCGATGCGTCAACGGTACCCTGGGATTCCGGCGCTGGTATTGTCGATGCATGAGGAATGGCTCTATGCGCAACGCGCCTTGCGGGCGGGCGCACGGGGCTATGTCATGAAGCAAGAAGCGATCGAGCATGTGGTGATGGCCATTCACCGCGTGTTGCGGGGAGAGGTGTATATCAGCGAGAAGATTGCTAACAGGCTCTTGAGTTGCATGGTGACGGGCGGCAAGAGCGAGTCGGGATTCTCTGTAGACCAGCTGACGAACCGCGAACTGCAAACTCTGCAGATGATTGGGCAGGGGCTGAGTACGCGCGAGATTGCCGCGCAACTCAATTTGAGTGTCAAGACCATCGAATCGTACCGCGAGAATCTCAAGAGAAAACTTAATCTTAATAACAGCAATGAACTAGTTCGTTATGCCATTTACAGGTCTCAAGACACTTCTTCGCCGTGACCCGGCGGCCTCCTTCCCGGTCACCTCACGACAAAGCCAGAACCGGTTCAATATCGAGCAGAAATCTCTGTCAGTTATTCCACTACATTATTATCAGGAAGTCGCTGAAGGCAAAAATAGGGCCGTCCTGATTACAGACCCCATTGTAATGTGGTTTCATTATATTAGACTGAGTCGTGAGGCAGCTGTATAGCTAAAGCTCCAGACAGTCCGCGTGAGTATTGAGAGTTGAAGAGTTGATATCTGCCGCGCGCGAGTTCCTCATTCGCGATAGTCAGCGGCAGTCCTAAACGCCCCCGCAGCGTGGCGTCCGGGTAATGAGCAGTCTGCAGGCCCCTACCACTGGACATTGTCTCTGCCGGACGCCACGCCTCCCATATATCCGATATCTTTCCAGGAACCGTTTCTCGCTTCTTACCGTGGTTTCAGTCTCCATGCGAGCCGCATCTCTCCATGGCAGAACTCTTGACCATTCGATTCCGCCCAGCTTTCGCGGGTCTGGCTGAATGGTCTGACATGGCGTGGATTCTCTCTGCCGATATCTAGTGCCCTTGTTAAGAGATTTCCCTGTTTACATACAATATGTTGTGGTATCGATGCCGCAAAACCTCTAACGCCTTGATTTGAAAGGGGAAAAGTGGTTGAAAAGGGTTGACAATGGAGCAAATTGGTGGTAAATTCGGGTTGCTTGTGGTGGGGTATTGCGGAAGGCTCCGTAGTTGGGGAATGCGTTCATGTACTTCGGCGAATACGCGGTCAAGGTGGACGACAAGGGCCGCCTTACTGTACCCAGCCGTCTGCGTCAATGCATGGACGTGGAAGGGGACGCGGTGTGGTACCTGACGCGGGGCTTTGATGGGTGCATTTCCGTTTACCCGCGCGACGAGTGGCGCAGGATTCGTGCTCAAGTGAGCCGGTACTCCTCCATGAATGCCAAGGCGCTCGTTTTTCGGCGGTTATTCTTCAGCAGCATGGGAGAGGCGAGAATCGACGGCCAGGGACGCATGGCCATCCCCCCGCACCTTCGTGAGATGGGGAAGATCGGCACCGAGGAGGAGGCCGTGCTGATCGGTATCGCCGACCACCTCGAGATCTGGAACAGAGAACGCTGGCGCAGTTTTCAGAATACCAATGAAGCGGCATACAAGGAGATGGCGACCCTCATTTCCATGGCTGATGGAATGCAGGGCGTTGGGCAGGCAGTGACGATGCCTCCGAGACCCGGAGGAGGCGAAGCCACGATGGAGAAAGGTGGGACGACGGATGCGTATTGAACGCGTAGACCTCGGCGCAGTAACGGTCTTGCGGCTTTCTGGGGACCTGGATGAGCGGGGGGTGGATGCCCTGCGCACGGCCCTGTATGAATGTCTGACGGAAGGCCGGTTCAAAGTTGTGCTGAGCCTGGGGGAAGTTGGATTCATCAGTTACCTGGGCGTCGGCGTCATGGTGGAGCGTCTTCGCAAGCTGAGGGACTTGGGCGGCGACGTCAAGTTGGTGCGCATTAATCTCTATACCGAGCGCCTCTTCCGCATGTCCGGCGTCACGTCTTTGTTTGAGACGTACGACACCGAGACCCAGGCGATAGGGGTGTTTCAGGAAGCGGCGTGACTTGCACGAGCCGGTTCTCGCGGGCCCGGCGGTTGCGTGGCTCGATATTCGTGAAGACGGCTGCTACGTTGATTGCACTGCCGGTGCTGGCGGACACTCCGAGCGGATCGCGGCAAGACTTCGAGGCGGCCGGCTATTAGCGATTGACCGGGATCCTCTTGCGGTGGAGATCACGCGCCGCCGGCTGGAAGGATACGCGCAAGCGGAGGTTGTGCACGGCAACTACGCTGAACTCTGTGAATTGCTTCGGGGTTACGGGCTCGAGACGGTAGACGGCGTGTTGATAGATGCAGGGGTTTCCAGCATGCAGCTTGACAGGCCTGAGCGCGGATTCTCATTTCAGGAGGACGGGCCGCTGGACATGCGCATGGATACGAGTGGGGGAATCAGCGCGGCCGGCCTCTTGGCGGAACACACGGCGGAGACGCTCGCCAAGCTTCTGCGCGCATACGGTGATGTGAGGTTTCCGGGGAGGATTGCCCGGAGTGTGGTCGAGCGGCGTGACCACGGAAAGTTGAATTCAACGCGCGAACTCGCGGATGCCGTACGCGATGCGGTGCCGAGGAAGGCGCTCGCGAATGACGAAGTGCGGCAGGTCTTCCAGGCAGTTCGCATTGCGGTAAACGATGAATTGGGTTCGCTCGACCGGGGGCTGCATGCGGCCATGCGGGTTCTGGGCGAGGGCGGAAGACTCGTGGTGATTGCGTTTCATTCGGGCGAGGACCGCATCGTGAAACGGTTTCTTCAGGATCAGTCGCGGGCCCATCGTGTGCTTCATGTTGACGGGCGCGTGAAAGAAGTTGTGCCGCCGTTGCTTCGTGTCCTTACGAAGAAGCCGGTTGTGCCGGATGTTGATGAGGTGCGGGCGAATCCCCGCGCGCACAGTGCGCGGTTACGGGCGGCGGAACGCCTGGGGTAATTGAAAATGGCGAACCGAAGACGACACTACAAACCGGCGAACGTTTTCCGGACATTTATTGCGGCGTGTCCGATCATCCTGATTCCCGCAGCGGCGCTTCTGTTCGAAACGTGGCTCAATCTTGGAATTCTTACGCTTGATTATGAAAGCGGCGCCCTGTCGAAGGAGTTGGACCGCGCCCAAGTTCATATTGAGGAACTGCGCGCGCGGGTAGCCGAACTTGAGCGGATAGATCGCATTGATTCCGCGGCCATTGAGCTGGGTCTTGTCAAGCGTGAGCACAACCAGCTTGTGATTGTAAACGATTGGTCGCCCGAGGGCGTGTGGGATCCCGCTCAAGGTTTCGATGTCGCTAACGGGAGAGCGGCCTTTATTGAATCCCTGCAGACCACGGGCTTGCAGCAGCCGGAGTAACGAGGACAGCCATGATCAGACCAGGAGCGAGAGTCAACGGATCCGGCGCTGCCACGTCCTCGGTGCGGCGCCACCGCATCCGTCTGCGATTGGTGTATTGGGGGCTCCTGGCGTCTTTTGCCGCCGTGACGGCGCGGCTGGTTCAGCTTCAAGCGTTTCCGGACGACGTCTATACGCGGGAAGAAGGTTTTCATGAGGGTACGGTGCCCCTGCTGATTCCGCGCGGCGATATCTACGATCGCAATGGCCGTCTGCTTGCCACCGACCGGCAGGCGGTCTCACTCGTGAGCGATCCTTTCCGCGTGGAAGCTCCGGAAGAGTTGGCGCGTGGATTGTCTGAACTGCTCGAATCGCCAGAGGATGAAGTTCTTGTTCGACTCACCAAACGCGATGAAAAGGGACACCCACTGCGGTATTCCCGCATCAAACGCCGTCTGAGTACGGAGCTTCTCGACCGTCTGAATCATTTTCCGGGCATGAACAACCCGAGTCTGTGGCTTGAAAACGAACCGGTTCGCGTTTATCCGGACGACACCCTCGCGGCGCATGTTCTGGGCTTTGTGAACGGGGAACGGACAGGTTCGGGCGGCATTGAGATGATCTACGATCACGAGCTGGGCGTGACGCCAGGCAAGATGGTTGCGCGTGTGGACTGTGAACGTACGCTGCTCGGGTCGCGAATCACGGAATATGTTCCCCCTCAGGGTGGGGCGGATCTGACGCTGACGCTCGATCGCGGGATCCAGCACAAGCTCGAGCAGGAGTTGGCGAAGGCCCTGGAAAAGAGCAAGGCCATTAGAGGCATGGGCATCGTGATGGACCCTCACACGGGCGCGATTCTCGCGCTTGCCTGTTTCCCCACCTTCGACCCGAACCGGTACAACGAGTTTTCAGACGAGGAGCGCAAGAACAGTGCGATCACGGATGTATTCGAACCCGGTTCGTCTTTCAAGATTGTCACGGCTTCCGCGGCTATTGAACTTGGCCTTGTGACCCCCGAAACCATGATTAATTGCGAAAATGGGGCCTTTAACCCTTACGGGCACCGCATCCGCGACTACCACAGTCTCGGGGTGGAGCCGTTCCGAACCTGCTTTGCGGAATCCAGCAACATCGCCATGATCAAGGTAGCGGCCATGCTCGGCCGTGAACGGCTCGAGGAATGGATTCGCCGCTTCGGATTCGGACAGACGACGGGCCCGGATTTTGGAGGGGCGGAAAGCGCGGGCATATTCCGCGGCCGGGAATCCTGGTCGAAGCTCTCGATGGGGTCTCTTCCCATGGGGCAGGAAATCTCCGTGACTCTGCCACAATTGGCCCGGGCGTTCGCGGCCATCGCCAACGGCGGCTACCTGGTCGAGCCCTATCTGGTGTCGCGTGTAACTTCCCCCGACGGCACTGTCGTAGAGAAGCGCCCGCAGTCCTCTCGGAAACGGATTATCTCCGAACAGACGGCCCAGACAATGAAAGAACTCTGCCATGGGGTAGTCCTGCACGGAACGGGTGACAGGGCCAACATCGAGGAATATCGCGTCGGAGGGAAAACGGGTACTGCCCAGGTGGCGCGGACGGACGGACGCGGCTATGCCCCGGGCAAGTACAACACCATCTTTGCCGGATTCGCTCCGGTGGCTTACCCGCGCGTTGTTGCGGTAATCGTGGTGCGCGAGCCGGAGATCCGGGAGCATTGGGGCGGGTATGTCTGCGGTCCTGTCTTCCGCGAGGTCGTGAGGGACGCGTTGATAGGAATGCATTGTCCGGAGGACCCCGTCAAACACGATATCGAGCGCCTGGCCGCTCAGGACGACGATCCGGACACCGTGATGGCGCAGGAAGAAATGGCCATCATCGAGCCGGATATGGACAGTGTTCTTACCAAGCTGGACGGCTTGGAACTTATCGAACCGCCAGCGGATTTTGTTAGTGAAGGTCCGATACTGCCGGATTTTGTGGGTATGACGAAGCGGGAAGCCCGGCAACGGATTGCGGAACTCGGGGTGGCCTGGGACATCCAGGGCAGCGGCTGGGTGGCGGAACAAGAGCCGCCTCCCGGCACACCGTTGTCCGAGGTGGTGCTGTGCCGCCTTCGGTTTTCAAATGAACGCAAGAAAGCAGACGATGAGACTTCGGGAGTTGTCACAGTGGCTAGACGCTGACCGGAATCTCGACGCGGACGTCGAGGTGGTGTCGGCTGTCGAAGATTCGCGCCGGGTAGCTCCCGGCGCGGTTTTCGTCGCGGTTCAGGGCGAACACAGCGACGGGCACCTGCACGCGGCGGAGGCGGTGGTCCGCGGGGCCGTAGCGGTGATTGGAGACCGGGCGGGCGTGGAGGAGTTGGCCGGTCTCCCCTATTTTTGTGTGCCGAATCCCCGGCGGACTCTTGGGGTGCTGGCTCACCTGCTCGCGGGGGACCCTTCGAAATCCATGACGGTTATCGGGATCACGGGCACGAACGGGAAATCCAGCACGGCGCTCCTGACGCAGCATGTACTGAACGCCTGCGGGCGTTCCGCGGCCTGCTTTGGCACTCTGGGATACTCGATAGGGGGAAGAACCCTGCCCGCCAAACACACCACGCCTTTTGGAGACGAGCTTGCGGACATGTTTCGCCGCGCGCGCCAGGCGCAACATACGCACGTGGTCATGGAGGTCAGTTCTCATTCATTGGCCCAGGAACGCGTGGCGGGCATCGACTTCGATGTTGCCGCATTCACCAACCTTACCCAGGACCACCTGGATTTTCATCGCGATATGGAGGCCTACGGCGCGGCCAAGCGTTTGTTGTTCGAGCAGATCGAGGGTCCTGGACGATTCACGGTGGTGAATCTTGAGGACCCGGCAGCGGAATCGTTCATCCATGCTTCCAAGGCGCCTTGCTTCACCTATGGCAAAGGCGGCGACGTGAGGGCGGTTGGCGTGCGGGCAGCCGGGCCCGGTACGGTGTTTCGCCTGGATTCGCCCTGGGGGCAGGCGGAGGTCTCCGTCGGACTGGTAGGCAAGCACAATGTGCTCAACGTCTTGTGCACGATTGCGCTCTGTGGGGGGCTGGAATTGCCCATTCCCGAGGTAGTCAACGGCCTTGCGAGCGCCCCCCGCATCCCCGGCCGCTTCGAACGTGTTGTCGCGGGGCAAGCCTTTGAAGTGATCGTCGATTATGCGCACACCGAAGACGGTTTGCGGAACGTGTTGGAAGCTGCCCGGGCCATTTGCAGGGGACGCCTGATAGTGGTGTTTGGGTGTGGCGGCGACCGCGACCGGGGAAAGCGTCCCAAGATGGGCGCTGCGGCGGGCGAATTGTCCAATTACAGCATCATCACCTCGGACAATCCCAGAACCGAGGATCCGGAAAAGATCCTTCTTGACATCGAGGTGGGCATTCGGCGCGCGGGGAAGAACAAACCGGATGACTACCGTATCGTGCTGGACCGGGCCGAGGCGATTCGGGAGGGCATTGCGCTGGCGCGGGCCGGCGACGTTGTGCTCATAGCGGGCAAAGGTCACGAGGACTACCAGATCATCGGCACTGATAGGATTCATTTCGACGATCGCGAAGTTGCGCGCGCAATACTTGAAGGGAGCTGATCTGAATGCCGTGGACATACTCGCTGGCGAATCTTGCGTCGGCGATCGGGGCCGCTTCTCCGCGCGTAGAAGGCGGTTTTTCATCCATTTCGACCGATACCCGGACGCTCAAACCCGGCGATGTCTTTTTTGCTCTTGCCGGCGCACGTTTCGACGCCAACGAGTTCCTTGACCAGGCATTTGACAAGGGAGCATGTGCGGCGGTTGCCCTGCGCACACACGAAAAGGGCCCGTGTCTGGTTGTGGACGACACCCTGCGCGCCCTTCAACGGTTCGCGCAGTGGCACCGGCAGCATTTCACCCTGCCGCTGATTGCCATTACCGGGTCCTGCGGGAAGACGACCGCGAAAGATCTGGCGGCGGGGGTTCTGGGCTCGCGCTACAGAGTGGTCAAGACCCAGGGCAATCTGAACAATGACATCGGCGTGCCTCTTTCACTGGCGCAGATTGACAGCGGGACCGAGTGCGGGGTGATCGAGATGGGCGCCAATCATCCCGGCGAGATCGCGGCGTTGTGCGCCATGGCGCAACCCACGGAGGCGGCGATCACCATGATTGCGCCGGCCCACCTCGAAGGGTTTGGCGCCATCGAGCAGGTGGCTGCGGCGAAAGCGGAAATTCTCAGCGGTCTCGGACGCAAGGGAATCTTCTATGTCAACAACGACGATCCCCGTTGTGTCCGTATTGCGGAAACATTTGACGGGGAAGTCGTTCGATTCGGCCTCTCGGGAGATGTTAGACTACGTGGGAGAGAAATCCTGCCATCGGGAGAGACCCGCCTGGCAATCGATCCTGTGGGCCGCATCACGCTTCCTCTCCCATGTCCTGCCCATGCGGTGAACGTGTTGCTTGCCGTGGCGGTGGGCATGCGCCATGGCGTCGAGGAATTTGAAGGCGCGCTCCGGCAGGCCCTCGAGACGACAGCCCGGTTTCGCGTGGTTCGGATTGGCCCCTGGGAGGTCCTGGACGACACCTACAATGCGAATCCCGCCAGTATGAAGGCGGCGCTCGAAGCGCTGGAGGCCCGCACAATAGCCGGTTTTCGGGTTGCGGCGCTGGGGGACATGCTCGAGCTGGGGGCGGCGTCCCGGGAACTTCATCGTGAGCTTGGACGGCAGGCCGCCGGATATGGCGTGAGCCACGTGTTTGCGTACGGGACCTTTGCGGGGGAGGTTGTCGCGGGGGCGCTTGAAGGCGGGTGCCCGCATGCGGAGGCCGCCGATGCGCCCGAGTCGATTGCAGGAGCCATCCGCGCTCTCGAGCCGGAAGGGGGCGCTCTGTTGGCGAAGGGCTCGCGCGGGATGCGTATGGAGCGAGTAATCAAGGCTTTGCAGGCGTTGCACGGATAGAAGGAACCATATGTTTTATTATCTGGCAGAGAGTCTGGTTGAGCACGTGCGCGCGTTCAACGTTCTCACGTACATCACGGTGCGCGCAGGCGGCGCGGCCATTACCGCGTTCCTGGTCACGCTGCTGATTGGTCCCGCCCTGATTCGCCGGTTGCGTCAACTGAAGATTGGCCAGTTTATCCGGGAAGACCACGTCAAGGACCTTCATGCGCTGCACAAATCCAAGGCAGGCACTCCGACCATGGGGGGGACGCTTATCGTAGCGTCGACCATGGCATCGCTGGCGCTATGGGGGCGCTTCACCAACCGGTTGCTTGTGCTCGCCACGATTGTGCTGTGCGTTCTGAGCGCGCTCGGATTCCTGGACGATTACATCAAGATCCGCCGCAAGCACAACCTCGGCTTGACCGCCAAGGCCAAGTTTGTGGGACAGATCCTCGTGGGGTTGCTGGTAGGCTTCTATTTGCTCCGCAACCCGATTACAACGAGCGCAACGCACTTATCCGACCGGGATATTATCAACTGGCGCGAACTAATGAGTGGACTGGCTCAGCAGGGTCTTGCCGGCGGTTCCTCTTCCGGGGAGCGGATTTGGCAACTGCTGCCCGCCGGTTTGCGCGAGCGTGCGGAGCGGAATCCCTGGGATTTCGCATGGAGCGATGGGGCCCGCGAGGAGCTCCGGCAAGCACTCAACACGATTCTTGCCATGCCTGACCTCTACGACCCATCAACTATGGGGCCGCTGCCGCTCACTCCTGAAGCGCATGAATTGCTCGAGGCCAAACGTGTCAAGGGCGCACTCAGCGAGCCGGAAGTGCTCCGTCTGAACCGTCTGGTCCTTGAAGCCACGTTCCCCAACTGCCTTCTGTCCACCCAGCCGGATTTGCAGACCAAGGTGGAGGTGCCCGGTTTTCGGTGGCTGCTGATTCCTCTTGGGGCGGCATATGTCTTGTTCGTTGTGGTAATCCTGGTTTCATCCTCGAATGCCGTGAACTTGACGGACGGCCTCGACGGGCTTGCCGCGGGGGCGTCCATCATGTCTTTACTGGCGTACACGGCGATTGCGTATGTCGTGAGCCGCTCGGACTGGTCTCATTACCTTTTCCTGATCTATGTGCCTGAGGCGGCCGAATTGACGGTGTTCGGGGCCGCGCTGCTGGGGGCGGGGCTGGGATTCCTGTGGTTCAATTGCCACCCAGCGGAGGTATTCATGGGGGACACGGGCAGCCTTGCCCTGGGTGGGGCGATAGGTACGATGGCTGTCTTGACGAAGCAGGAACTGCTTCTGATAGCGGTGGGCGGCCTTTTCGTGCTCGAGGCGCTGAGCGTGGTGATTCAGGTGGCCTCGTTCAAGCTGCGAGGCAAACGCGTGTTTCGGATGGCCCCCATACATCACCACTTTGAACTGGCTGGCTGGTCCGAGACCAAAGTCACTGTTCGTTTTTGGATCATAGCTCTCATTTTTGCGCTGATGAGTCTGGGCGCATTGAAATTGCGGTGATATCGTGGACGTTCGCGGGGAAAAAGTGACCATTGCGGGGATGGGCCGGACGGCGCTTGCCCTGGCCCGTCTGCTGCTTCGCGAGGGGGCGGAACCCTTTGTCTCGGAGATTAAGGGCAAGGAGGAGCGGGAAGCCTTGACGGCGGGCCTTGACGACCTTGGCATTTCGTGGGAATGCGGGGGGCACAGCCTCCGCGCCCTCAAGAACGCGGCCCTCGTGATTCCAAGTCCCGGCGTTCCCCCATCGGCGGAGCTCGTGCGGGATGCGCGCTCGCGCGGGATTCCCGTGATGGGTGAAATGGAGTTTGCGCACCGGTTCGCCGGCTCGAAAATTCTGGCCATTTCGGGAACCAACGGCAAGACGACAACGACGGAGCTGGCACGGGCGCTGGTGGATGCTTGTGGCCACACCGTTCTGCTTGCAGGAAACAATGACATGCCGCTTTCGGCGGCGGTCATGGCGGAGCCCGCTCCCGAATACATTGTCCTCGAGGTGAGCAGTTACCAGCTTGAACTTGCGGACACCTTCCGCCCCTGGCTCGCCGCGTTGCTGAACATTACCCCTGATCACTTGGCGTGGCATGGCGGCATGGGCGGTTACATTGCGGCGAAGCGGCGCCTGTTCATGCGTCAAGGGGCGGGGGACGCGGCCGTGCTCAACGACGATGACCCGCTTGTCGCATCGATGGATGTGCCTCCGGAAGCTGGCGTGTGGCGGTTCAGTCTCGATAAACAGCAGGATCGGGGGCTGTGGCTTCGGGGGGATGGGGGAATCTGCCAGGGGCGCGAGCCCATTGCCCAGGCGGCCGATACTCCTCTGCGCGGGAGGCACAATCTGCAGAATGTCCTGGCCGCGTTATGCATGATGCGCGCGGGAGCGTTCGACTGGAACGGGGTACTGGAAGGCCTGCGCGGATTCCAGGGGGTAGAACACCGGATCGAGTTTGTGGCCGAACGCGATGGCGTGTCCTTCTATAACGATTCGAAATCCACGAACATAGACAGCTTGAAAGTGGCTCTCGAGAGTTTTGAACAACCCGTGGTGTTGATCGCGGGAGGACGGGGCAAGGGCGCCGATTACAGAGTGCTGCGGGACCTGGTGGGGCGGCATGTCAGGAGTCTGATTACGCTGGGGGAGGATGCCCCCCTGCTTGAAGAAGCATTTGGCGATATTGTGGCAACGTGCCGCGCGGCGGACATGGCGGACGCTGTTGCGCGAGCCCGGCAGGCGTCATTCGCGGGCGATGTGGTGCTGTTGTCGCCCGCTTGCGCCAGTTTTGATATGTTTGACAATTTTGAACACAGAGGGAGTGTTTTCAAGGCGTGTGTTCGGGAACAGGTGAAAGGGTAGAACGATGAAACGCGAAACGCTGCTCTTGCTCATTGCGGTCATGATGCTGAGCGCCGTGGGGCTTGTGCTGGTATTCAGCGCGAGTCCTGCGTACACGAGCGTTACCGACAAAGACGATCCGCGCGACATGTTTCATTTCTTTTCCCGCCAGGTAGTGTATCTTACGCTTGGATTTGTCGGGATGCTCGCGCTTTCGCGGTTCGACTACCATCGATGGAACAGCCGATGGGCCTATAGAACGTTGCTTGTCTTGACCTTGGCGCTTCTCGTGTTGGTATTGGTCATAGGCGCGGAAATCAACAACGCCCGGCGCTGGCTCAGCCTGCCCATAGTAGGTACGGTTCAGCCCTCGGAATTTGCCAAATTCGCGATTGTCATTCTCCTTGCGGTCAAACTCTCTGAGAACCAGCATGATCTCAAAAGTCTCAAACGCGGGTTTCTGCCGCCCGTGTTGCTCATCATGCTTTTTTCGGGCTTGATAGTGCTTGAACACGAGCTCAGCACGCCGGCGGTCATTGCCTGCGTGGGGATGCTGATGGTGGGCATTGCGGGGGCTCGATGGTGGCACCTCGGCCTCAGCCTGTTTGGCGGCGGAGCGGGTTTCGTGATTCTCTGTCTGGTGTCGCCGGAACGCATCAGACGGCTCCTGGCGTTTCTGGATCCGTGGGAACACCGGTTCGAAGACGGCATGCAGCTCGTGCAGTCTCTAGCCGGCTTTGCCCGCGGCGAGATTTGGGGCACAGGCGTGGGCGCCGGAGAGCAGAAACTGTTCTACCTTCACGCGGCGAACAATGACTTCATCTTCTCGGTGTGGGGGGAAGAGATGGGGCTTGTGGGCACACTTGCCTTGGTCGCGCTTTTCGTGTTTTTCCTGGTAATCGGCACGCGCGTGGCGTTATGCGCTCCCGACCTTCTGGGCGCCCTGTTGGCGTTCGGCGTGGTAATCATGATCGCTATGCAGGGAGCCATCAATATGGGGGTGACCACGGGGCTCCTGCCCACTACAGGTCTTCCGTTGCCGTTTATCAGCGCGGGCGGCAGCGCGCTGATTATGAATCTTGCCATGGTAGGGGTATTGTTAAATGTGGCACAGCAAGCTTCGGAACCGGAGGCTAAGGGCCGTTTGGCCGCTGCGGCGGCCTGACGGGCCCGATAGGGCAGTAGCAGGTCCATGCGAATCATGATTACAGGGGGCGGAACGGGCGGACACACGTCGCCGGCCGTTGCGGTGATTGAAGAGCTGCAGAAGCGCGATCCGATGCTGGCCGTACTGTGGGTGGGACGAAACCATGGTCTCGAACGGCGGATCTGTGAGCGGAACAATATCGCCTATCGCGGAGTGCCGGTCGCGGGATGGCCCAGAAGACGGACGTTACGCCGTTTGTGGGTCGCGGTGAAACTGACGTACAGCGCCGCGCGCTGCTGGCTCTATATCCGGACCTTTCAGCCCCAGGTGGTGTTTGGGGTGGGGGGCTATGTATCGCTGCCTTGCGGTTTGGCGGCGCAACGGCGCGGGGTTCCCACGGTCATACACGAGCAAAACCGTCTACTTGGGATGGCAAACCGGATGCTGGCCTCGAAAGCGTCCCGGGTTCTTTTGAGTTTCGAGGACACCGTGGGGGACTACCCTCGAGATCGCGCGGTTATTGTTGGAAACCCGGTGCGCGAAGGGTTTTTGCATCCTCCCGGCCGCGATGCGGCCTGCGCTGCTCTGAACCTCGACCCATTGATTCCCGTGGTGCTGGTGTGCGGGGGGAGCCAAGGCGCCCAGTCGCTGAACGAGGCGCTTACCGGCGCTTTGCCGCATTTCTCGCCTGGAGAAATCCAGGTGCTCTGGATGGCGGGCCAGGGAGGGATTGCGGAGGCTCGCGGCGTGGCCGGGGAGCAGAAACTTCGAATCGACACGTTCGCGTTCATAGATGATATGGTGACGGCATGCGCGGCAGCAGACCTTATCGTGAGCCGGTCCGGGGCCTCCACGACCGCGGAACTGGCTTGTCTCGGCAAGCCCTCGATTCTGGTGCCGTTCCCTCACGCGACTGATAACCACCAGGAGCAAAACGCCCGCGCCTTCGAGGATGCAGGCGCCGCCACGGTCATTCTTGACAACGAGTTGACAGGTGAGCGGCTGGCGGACGCCATCAAGGCGCTCCTGGCTGATCCCGGTGGTCTTATGCGCATGGGAAACGCCGCACGGTCCCTTGCGCGGCCCGGCGCCGCCGAAGCAATTGTCGACGAGATCTTTGGGCTTGTTTTCGAACGGCCGCAGGACCTGTCAAGCGATTAGGACAGTGCATATTCCAGGGGCCGTTGAAAGAAATCGCCCCCCCTGTTAGCATCGTTGGTGCGCGTTTGGGTTCGCGCAGGCGCTGGCGCAGCTGCTCGACGTGCAAGAACCAAGGGATTCTGGATGCGGACATGCGGATATACTTCGTAAGACATGGGCAATCCGAGGGCGATATGGGCGGCGATTATTCACCCTCCGATCCCCCCTTGACTGAGTTAGGGCATGCCCAATCGGCGCGGGCCGGTCTCGCCCTTTCCGGACAGGCCGTTACCGCCTTGTATACCTCTCCCATGATGCGTGCCATGCAGACGGCGAAAGCTCTCCACGAGGTCCTGGGATTGCCTATGCAGGTTCGCGTCGAACTGGCGGAAACCTACCGGCCCGCGTGGCCCGCGCCGCCGGGCAGCGACGAACCTATTCCGAAACGGGGGCTCACCATTGCCGAGGCACGGACTATGTTCAGTGCCGCCAAGTATCCAGAGGACGTGGGATTGGATGAGGCGTGGTGGGAGGCTCATGTTCGCGAGAGGCGCGAAGGCGCGTATGCACGCGCGGCAACCGCGTTGAAGGCCCTGCGCCAGCAGCACGCGGATGACGCTCGAATCGTGGTTGTTACGCACGGTGGTTTTGGCAGCGTGCTGCTGAGCGTGGCCCTGGAATGCCCGCCGACCGATCAGAATCGATTCAGCCAATACAATTGCGCGGTCAGCCTGCTCGAGACCATGAAGGAGGGGGCGCGTCTCCATTACCAGAACCGGGTTGACCATATTCCGGAGGGCCTGCGCACGGATCCCACGTGAATCAGGCGCGTTATTGGATTGGCCTCAGGGCGTATAGTCCTCCGAAGTTGATATGGCCCCACGGCGCATCCGACTGATCGACGACGCGCACCCGCACCCGCTTGCCGTTGAATTGGGACCATTGCACGTGGACGTTTCCGAAGTGGTTGCTGCCGTTGCCAGTGGTTTTCCAGAGGATGCCGCCCTTTTCGGCGTCCACGAGTGCGACATACGTTCGTTCTTCGTCGAGGCCGCCCGAGGCGATCACGGTATAGAAGTCGTCTTCAATTACGAACTCGGGCGATTCGAGCACCGCCATGAATTCGTCATGGGCGTGGGAATCGCCGGGCGATTCCGCCGTGCCGATGAAATGCTGCATGGGAGGGCAGAAATTACTGCGCGCGGACGTCGTGAACGGCTGGGCCAGATTGCCTTCGAGCACCCGCCACAGGGCGCGGGCTTCCGAACTGTCAAAATCAAATACAGGAACGGCCATTCTCGGCTGAAAAGAGAGTTCCGCGATTTGTATGCCCTGGAGGCCCGGCAAGAGTGCGGCGATGTAGTAGTGACCCTCGTGCAGGATGACCTCGGGGGCGGCCACAGGCAGGGTGCACACGAAGCTGTCGTCGTCGTCGATCCCGAAATTGAATGGATTGTGGGATTGGTAGACGGATGTCTGGGCGTGTTCGCCGTACGCTTGGGTGCGAAAGAGATGATAGAGCCCCGGCGCGGTTTCGACGGCGTGGGGGCACTCGCAGGAAAACGGGTTGTTGCCCGCGCGGCCGCCGTACGCCACAACCATGGAGTCGCTCCAATCGCGGAGATCAGCGGAAGTTCTGCAGAAGACATACCCTTTCCCCCTTGGGAAGGCCGTATAGTAGACGTGCCATTTGGCTTGGGTATGGAGGAGGACGGGATCGCGCGTGTTTTGTCCAGGCCCCTCTGTGAATACGCCCGTTGTGCCATTCGACAGAATCCGGCGCGTGAATTGCTTGCCGTCCTCGCTCGTGGCGAAACACATATGTTCCCAGTCGCCGTAAACCATGTGGTAAAGGCCGTTCCACCGCACCACGTGGGGGGCCTGTAATCCCCCGAGGGGTTCGCCGAGAGCGGGGTCCGCTTCCATGGCGATGCCCTTGGGCGCCCAATCGGTGTCGGTCAAATTCTTGCCCTCCCACCGGTAGAACAGCCGCGTATGGCCGGGTACGTTCGTGAACCGGATGCACGACCACAATTGCCACGTGCCGTCGGCGGCTTGCCAAACTGCGAAATCCACGGGCTGCTGGCCGTCGCGTGTGTACGCGCCTACGTCCGGATTATGCGCCACGGTCCACCAGTCACCTTCGATGCTGGGGATCACCGTAATGTCCTGTGCCGCGGGGACAGCCCGGCACAAAACGCAGCCAGACACGGCTAGGAGAAGAAACAGGGACATCCTGGAGGTCCTCCTGGGTTATCTTGGTTCTCTATGAGTCAGCATACGGCTTGCGGTACATCGAATCCAAAACAGACGCAGCCGCGTCCTTCCCTTGCCTCTGATGGCACTGCCGGGGATTGCGCCAAACCCAGTTTGCGTGTAGTGTCTACAGGAGTGAAGCTGCAAGATGCCGCGAAAGGAGGGGGGAGAAGTGCGGCACATTGTGAAGCTCGACGTCTCGGAGTCGTATGCCGCCATTTCGCCGCTTATCTATGGACTCACTCTCGAGCATGCGGGCTCGTGCGTTTACGGCGGCATCTGGGCGGAGATGCTCGAAGACCGCAAGTTCTTTTATTCGCCCAACGACGCGGAGTCTCCATGGACGGTTCCAAGCGGGAGCGTCGAGATGCTCGCGTCGATGGCCTATGCCGGAGAGCGGTCGCCCACGGTATGGCTCCCGGGGCGCATTGCCCAGGCGGGATTGTGCCTCGAGGCCGGGCGTGAGTACGTTGTTCGGCTGGTCGTGGCCGGTGCATCGTTGCGGGGCAGCGTCGAGGTTGCGCTGTGTTGGGGTAATGCCTCGGAACAGCGTGTTACGGCTGCCCTCGGGCACGTAGGAGAGAACTACGCGCCCGTGACCGTCACCCTTACCCCTTTGGGCGCCTCTGATAATGGCCGTCTCGAGCTTGCGGGCCACGGGAAAGGGGCGATGCGTATCGGCGCGGTTTCTCTCATGCCTGCCAATAATGTGCACGGCATGCGCCGCGATACCCTCGAAGTTCTCAGGCGTTTGAACGCTTCCCTGTATGAGTGGCCCGGAGGCGTCTTTGCCGGCGTTTACGACTGGCGCGACGGCGTGGGCCAGCGCGACCGGCGCCCTCCATGTCTTATTCCGGCGAGTAACAGGGTCGAATCCAACGATTTTGGGTTCGGTGAGTTCATGAGATTCTGCGCTGAGATGGGTGCGGAACCGTTCGTAGTGGTCAACAGCTCTGAGGGAAAGGTTCATCTCGCGGTCGATGAGGTACGTTATGCGAACGGCCCCGGCAACGCCGGGCCCTCCAGACTCCGTGCGGACGCGGGCCGCAAAGAGCCGTACGGGGTCACGTTGTGGGGCATGGGCAAGCAACAGCATCGGACCCTGAATCTGGCCAGCCCCCAATTGGAGGAGCTGACCAAGAGGCACAACGTTCTGGCGGATTCCCTGCGCGCCGCGAGCGGCAATATCAAGCTGGTATGCGTGGGCGGGTCAAAGGAGCACTGGCGCGGGGCAATCCTTGCGGGCTGCGCCTTGAGCGTAGATATGCTCGGCGACCGATGCCGCAACGAGGGGGGGGAAACACTTGGAGACCTCATTGAGCACATGACCGAGGACATACGAGAGTGCGCACTGGCCTTCCGTGACCTCATACAGACGGTCCCGGAGATAGCGGGCCGCGACATCCGCCTGGCCATCGACCAGTGGAGTTATGCGTTCGAGCGCGAACCCTCGGCGGATAAGACCCCGGTGTCTTTGACGTGGGCGCACGGGCTGGCAATCGCGGCAGGGCTTCACCAGCTCATTCGTGACAGCGACGTGATCGATTTGGCTGCCTACGCTCCCGCCTCGGACGCCCTGGGCGCGGTCTGGGCTTCCGGGGACGGGGTTTGCATGACCGCTGCCGGCCACGTGCTTTCACTCTACCGCAACCACTTTGGGACAAACGCGGTGCCCGTGAAAGGCGACACCGCGCCTCTGGATGTTGTGGCCGCATGGACCGAAGACCGTTCCTCACTGACCCTCGGCGTGATCAATCCCCTCGAAGAAGATGCCCTGATCGAGCTGGTCATGAAAGACGCCAGGGGCGTGCGCCCCGAAACATGTTGGGTTGTTGCCGCACCCGGTGCGGGCGCCGTGAACGTCCCCGGGAAGGAAGAAAAGATCGTACTCGAAGAGCGAACCGTGAGCTTTAACGAAGGCGTGTTGACCAGCCCGCCTCTTAGCGCGAGCATTTTCCGGTTGCGCGTGGAGTAATGTTGTGCGGCGCAGACAGGGCGCGGGGCGAGCGAGATCATCGAGTCCTCTGGGTGTTCGGGCTGTTGGGTGTTTTCCCCGTTACCAGACGGGGTAACGGGGCTAGATTTCCTCGAGCTTGACCACCCGGCGTTCGAGGTCGGACCGGATGGCGGCGAACGCCACCCGGGTAGCGAGGACCGCATCGTCGATGCCGCAAACCATGGGCCCTTCGCCGCGGATTTCGTCGACAAACCGGTCGATGGCTTGTCCGTGTCCGCGATCGGGGCATGCAGCAAGAATGAGTAGGGGGTCGGCGCCGCGCGAGATTTCCTCGCACGCCCGGCGCTTCTTGTCCAGCCAGCCCGGAAGACCGCCCTGGACGCCAACATCGGGGAACCGGTCGTCGAGCATGTCGTAACAAATTCGCGGGGGGGCGTCCGCGATGCCTGCCGTGCGCACTTCGACCATGTGGTCAACAACCACAACGCCGCCGTTGCCCATGACCTCGTACAACTCTTTTGGGTAGCCGAAACTCCCGTTCGCGCCCATGAAGATGGTGGCGATCTCCCCGGTCTTGTAGCGGATCACCACGCCATGATTGAGCATGCCGCCCGACAAGGCCGCCGCTTCCTCGGGTTCGGCCGCCAAAAACCAGTTGCACAGGTCGGTGAAATGCGTCATCTCGAACAGCATCGGCCCGAATCGCGCCTGTTCCTTGTCGAAGACCCAGCCTTTCCATGAGTACCAGTCGTCGTTGATACGGACAGACATCCCCGCCACGCCGTCGTCGGGCAGCGCGGGCCGGACGCCGCCTTCGCGGTCGAAGCGCCATGGACACGGCTTGGGATCCTCCATATGACCGCGGAAAATGCGGTGCGCGTCGAGCATGGCGGGCGAGTTGCGCCTGTTATGCCCCGCGCAGAAGGGAATGCCCGCGCTCTTGACGATCTTTTGAATCTCGCGCGCTTCCTCGAGTGTCCCCGCGACGGGTTTCTCGACGTATACCGGCTTGCCTGCCTCCGCGCACGCCGCAATGACCGGGAGCCGCAGTTTCTCGGTGGTGGCCAGTACCACGCCCTCGACCTCGGGGTCGTTGATAGCCTCGAGGTAGTCGGTGGTAATCTTCTGCACGCCGAACTGTTCGCGGCATGCGCGAAGGGCCGTTTCGGAGACATCGCAACACGTGTGCAATTGCGTTTTCGCAGACCGGGCAATATTGGGGATGTGCTGGCTGCGTGCAAGCATCCCGCACCCGATAACCGCGAACCTCATTGGCTGGTGCATGGCCAATTTCTCCAGGTGATCCATTAAGGCAATTGACCGCGTAGAATCTGCGAAAGTTTGAATTATAACACGCCTTATCGAGACCACCCGCGCCCCGGTCACCATTTGTCGCAACCGGCGCCGTGGCCGGTCGTACGAGTGCTGGCTCTGCCGCCCCAGCGGGGCTCCGGACCGCACGCCGGTTCCCATCGCGAGGCCCGCAAGAGCGGAGGACGATAATGATGCGCGACTCTGTCCGCCCGCAATGTGATTAGAACGCCGGTAGGGAAACCGGCTCTCCGTTTGTGCCAGTTTCTACGTGGGAAAACAGTCAGTCCCTCGCTTCAGCCGCGCCTGGGCTGTTGCTCGAATATTCTGTGAACTTTTTATGTTAGTGTCTACGCAGGTACACCAAAGAAACTTGAGGAACAGTTATGCCCGTACGAAACATTATCAGGATTAACGAGGATCTTTGTGACGGATGCGGCAAATGCATCACCGGATGCGCAGAAGGCGCGCTGGCCCTTGTCGACGGCAAAGCGCGGCTGGTCAAGGAGAGTTTCTGCGACGGACTCGGCGCGTGCATCGGCGAATGCCCGAAAGGCGCGCTGACCATCGAGCGCCGCGAAGCCGACGAGTTCGACGAATCCGCGGTAGCCGAGGCCATGCATATAGCCCCCTCGGTTCGTCCTGTCCCTCGCCATTTCCCCGGCTGTCCCGGGGCGGCTCAGCGCGAATTCGGGCAGCGAAAAGCCTCGGTACATGCCGGCGGCGACCTGCCTTCCGCACTGACGCATTGGCCGATTCAGCTTCACCTGATCATGCCCGACGCGCCTGCCTTCCGAAACACCGACATCCTCATCGCGGCGTCGTGCACGGCCTTTGCGTGCGGCAAGTTCCATCCGGAGCTTCTGGACGGCCGTTCTCTCATCATCGCGTGCCCCAAACTCGACAACCTGACGGGCTATGTCGATAAGCTCACGTCACTTTTCGTTGATGCTCAGCCCCGGAGCGTGACCGTAGCCCGCATGGTCGTCCCGTGTTGCCAGGGACTCACCCTCCTGGTGAAACAGGCCCGCGAGATGGCCATGAGCGATGTGCCCGTCGAGGAAATCGTCATTGGCCTTGAGGGGGAAGTCAGAGACTGACGGTGTCACTCATGCCCACCGCTCGGCGGCATCGATGGCGAGGCGGGTCCAATCGTGGAGGCGGCGAGGATGACCCGCGAGGGTCTGGAGTTCGCGCAGAATGAGCTGGTAGCGACATCCCTGCAGGCGCCTTGCGCCGTCTTCGAGGTCGCGGCCGATGGCGTCCAGGTCGTCGGGAAACACCACGCGGCTTGCTTTCTGCCGCCACATGATCACGTAATCCGTGCCGATGCGCTCGATCACTCTGCCAAGATCGGTCCATGCGCTGCAGACAAAAATACGCAGATTGAGCAAACTCAGTACGCCCTCGATCTTGTGCGTCAGGTTCTCACAGCAGCCGTAGGCCGACAAGCCGAACTGCTCGATGATGGGCCGCTGATACTCCATGCAGAACTCGCGCCACATATCCGGTCCAACCGCGTCAAACTCCTGGCTGTTGGCCATCACCCAGCAGTTGCGATAGGTTACCGGACCGTCCTGGGGGCCTACGGGGTCGCTGCAGACCATCGGGCCGGTGTTGTTGGGCGAGAGCGTGCCCGATTCCGCGACGGCCTTCATCCCCGCCAGCGAGGCGTCGCGCAGATAGGCCATAAGGCGGTGCATCAACTCCGGCGCGGCCATCATCGAGACCATCATCTCCTGAAGTCCGATCAGGTCCGCGGCGTACGTTACGAGAGTCGCGTTGAGAGGAGGTGCGGCCGTCACGCGCACCGGCATGATATCGGCGAACAGGTCTCCCGCACGATTGAGTTCACGGTCCGTCGCGCCGGCGTCGAACGTGAACGAGGGCATGCGGAGCCTGTCGAAATCCGCCTCGGCCTTCAGCGGCGGGACGTAGGCCCATGCGCCGCCCTCGGCCCCGGAATCCCGGTGCTGAACGTCTACGCCCCACAGGTTTGGCGGCTCGCACCGGAACGCCGCGCTCACCTCGAAATACGGCTCGAGGGGGGAATCATCACCGATCTCATTCTTGATGAGCGTCTGCCGGAAACCTCGTTCCCAGCCGCGCATCCACGGGTCCGGGCATTTCAGTGTGTTCTCCGGCAGGAGTTCATCCCACGCGCCGACGGGACGGCACCACACGGGCGCGCGGTCGGGTTTGCGCAGGGCATTGACGTCGCACCACCGCTGACGGATCCGTTGATTCGCCCCGCTCAGGGCGATTTGGGCCACTTCCATGGCGAGCGCCCGCACAAGCGCCGCATCCTTACTCGCAGCCATTGCCATGAAATCCCTCTGACCGCGGTTACCCCTTAACCACTCCTACCGGGCGGATGCGCGCGACGCGCCGCGAGATTCCCGCCGTATCCAGTACCGCCGTGACGGCGTCTATGTCTTTGTATGCGCTGGGACTTTCTTCGGTCACGGTTTTCTTGCTGCGTGCCATAACGAAGATGCCCTGCTGCTCGAGTTCGCGCAGCAGCGCCGCCGCGTCTTCGCCTTTTCGGGCGGAGGTGCGGCTTTTCACCCGGCCCGCGCCGTGGCACGCGCTTCCGAAGGTCTCGGTCATCGCCTCGTCCGTGCCCGCACACACCCATGACCCCGTGCCCATGTCGCCCGGTACAAGGACCGGCTGTCCCACGCGGCGGTACGCTTCCGGCACTTCTTCGCGGTTTCCCGGAAACGCGCGGGTCGCGCCCTTGCGATGCACACACAGGCGCCGGCGCTGCCCTTCGACCTCGTGAATCTCGAACTTGGCGATGTTGTGGCAAACGTCATAGACCAGCCGGATGTCGAGGGCCTCGGCCGATGCGCCGAGCGTGCCTTCCAGCGACATCCGCGCCAGGTGCATCATCACCTGCCGGTTGGCCCAGGCGTAGTTGGCCGCGGCAGCCATGGCCGCCAGGTAATCGCGCCCTGCCTGGCTCTTAACGGGCGCACAGCACAGTTGGCGGTCCGGCAGGTCGATTCCGTAACGCGCAGCGGCCCGCACCATGGTCTGGAGTGAATCGTCGCACACCTGGTAACCCAAGCCCCGGCTTCCGCTGTGGATCATGAGCGTGACCTGCCCCTCGCGCAGACCATAGGCCCTGGCGATTTCAGCATTCTCGATGCGGTCAACCACCCCGACTTCGAGGAAATGGTTTCCCGAGCCGAGAGTGCCGAGCTGTTCTTCGCCCCGGCTCTTCGCGCGTTCCGATACCACATCGGGGTCAGCGCCGTTCAGGCGGCCATGCTCCTCCGTGTGAGCGAGGTCTTCCTGGTTGCCGTAGCCTTGCTCCACAACCCATGACGCGCCATCGGACAACACGCGCTTCATGTCCTTGGTGCTCAGCTTCGGAATAGCCCCGCTCGAGCCTACCCCGCATGGGATATCGCGGTACAGTCCGGTCACGATGTCGCGTATCCTGTCCCGCACGCCCTGGTAATCCAGGGCCGTCGTCATCAGGCGCACCCCGCAGTTGATGTCATAGCCCACGCCGCCGGGCGAGATCACGCCGTCATTGTCGGGGTCCGTAGCCGCCACGCCGCCGATGGGAAACCCGTACCCCCAGTGCGCGTCGGGCATGGCCAATGAATACCCCACAATGCCCGGCAGACACGCCACGTTGGCCACTTGGTCCACCGCGTTGTCCGCTTCGATCTTCTTGATAAGCTGGGCGTCGGCGTAGATGCGACCAGGCACGCGCATCTTCCCTCGTTTCGGGATCTCCCAGGTATAATCGTTGATTCGTTTGAGCTCTGTTCGCGCCATACCTCGCATCTCATGGGGTGGTTAGAGGTCGAATATGGCTTCCGCGCGCCACCCCGTTTCCTGCTGCTCCACTTTCATTCCGTGGTACGTGGCGGCCTTGACCTCGTCTTCGCGATCTTCCGCCCGGTATCGGTACCCTTGTACTTCTGCCTCGACGCGATTCGCATCCGCGTGCATGAAGCGGAACCGCGTGACTGCAAAGTGCTCGGCTTCCATGAGGTAAATGAGCTCCTGGAGCCAACGCACCAGCACGTCCTCGGGTTTCTCGGCCGCTATACTGATCAAACGCCGGTCCTCGCTCCTATCTTCCATGCGCCTGAACGCGACCGCGTACAAGGCGAGCGCGGCCGCCTCGAGCAGTTCCGCGAACGTAGCGCCCGTACATTCCACGCGCGCGTCAGCGGTGTGTTCCAGAAACCGGTAGTTCATGATCCCTCGCTGCGCCTGCACCTTGTAATCTAGCATAGAAGATGGGCGCCGCAGGAAAACTGTTCTTCAGAGCGCGTCAACCGGCTGGTCTGCGCGCCCTACGCGTGGGTGATGAAGCTGAACATAAAACGCGCACCCAGCAGCAATTCGACGATTATCAGGCGAGGCAACAGGAGTATGTTGAGCGTGAGGAACCGCCAGGACTTGAAACGGGCGATAACGTCTTTCCGGTAGGCATTGAACTTCCGGCGGCGGGCCACGTAGCTGATCGCCAACTCCTCATATCGCTTCACGAGCGAATCGGCCACGTACCGTTCGGCATCCGCGATGGTGCGCCATGTGGGCATCTGGACGTCAAAGCTCTGCAGGTACTGGCGGATTTCGTCGGCCTGTTTTGCCAGGCGCTTGCTCACGCGGCGGCTTTGCGCGCGGCTGCTTTCGCTCAGTTGTTGCAGGCGTTCGGCGGCGGACGCGAGCGTAACGCGGATCTCTTGTGCTGCCACGTCGTAACGGCCTTTGAGATTGGTTTCCCTGAGGCGGTCCTGCAGGCGGGGCAACTTCGCCCGCAACTCGGCCAGGGTTGCCCATTTGGGATCGTCGGGTTTCCGCGTGAGCATCCAGATTTCCTGGAACTCGAGGAATATCTGCGCATAGGTGCGGAACGTCCAGAGGGTTTCTCTCACGCACCGCCACAGAAAACGCGAAACGCTCTCGCGCGGGAATGTAGCCCGGCGCGCCTTGCGTTCGCGCCGCCTCACGAGGCCGGTGAACATGGGATGGCTGCCCTCCAGCGTGGCATAGCGGTACCACATGCCGATCCACAGCATCTGCCAATACCGTACCCGCGGCGTGCGGAGCAGCACATTGATCAGGTTCTCTTTGCTGTAAAAGGCCTCCCACGCGTCCTGATACGCCTGCGTCCATTCTCCGTGCGCCATCCTGGGATGCCGGAACGTCTCGTGAAGGCTGTCGAAATTGTTGAGGTCCGCGTCGATGGGAATGCGCTGGTCCACCATGCGCTTGTGGTCGGCCGAACCGGGCAGGGGCGTGAACATAAAAAACGACGCCTCGTCGACCTTGACCTCGTTCATCAGTGTTTCGATGTCTCGCCGGACGGACGCACGCGTGTCATCGGGCAAGCCGATGATATAGCCCACGTGGACGAGAGCTTCGGCCTTGTGCCAGACCTCGACCATGTGCGCGTAATCCTCGACGTCGTTCTGGCGCTTGTCCATGGCCTCGATGTTTTTGGGATTGACGCTCTCCATCCCCACGAAGACCATGTAGCACCCCGCTCGCTGGGCCTTTTCGACGAACCGGGGGATGGCGTAGGCGCGGGTATCCACCTGCATCATGAACGTGATGTCCATGCCCTGTTGGCGCATTGCGGCGACACCGTCGAACAGCTCTTCCCACACCGGGCTCCGTGCCAGGTTGTCGTCGGTGAAGAACCACATGTTGATCCCGCGCTCGTAGCTCATGCGGATTGATTTGAGGATGCAGTCCGCGGAACGGCTCCGCAACCGGCGCCCCTGGACGTTGATCACCGTGCAGAACGAACATCCAAAGGGGCATCCCCGGCTCGTATCGAGCGTGCCCATCGTGCTGCATTTGAAATGCTCGAGATACGCCAAATCGGGCTCGGGGGCGCCCGCATGCGTCAATGCGGGAAACTCTGTCTGGCGGTAAATGGGTTTCAATTCGCGCGCCAGCGCGTCGCGCAAGAGGCCGGCCAGCGCGTCCGGGGCTTCCGCTTCGCCTTGGAACAGCGACACGCCCATATCGAGCAGGCGCTGCGGGTCCGGCGTGATTTCGTCGAACATGGCGAGCATGCCGCTGACATGAAAACCGCCCACGACCACGGGCACCCCTGAAGCGCGGAACTGCGCCGCGAGGTCGGTCGCTCGCACGAACTGATTGGACTGCACGCCCACCAGCCCGACGAGGAGCTCCGTGTTGCGATTGCGGCGCTTCCGGGCGATTCTCCGCACGGGTATGGGTTCGACCGTGTCGTCGTAGATGGATACCTGGACGTTCACGCCGGGACCAAGAGCTCCGCTGCGGGCCACGTCCATCGTCAGTGAACGCAGACAATTCAGCGTGTTTGACGGCAGAATCCCGCGGAAAAACCGCAGAGGATAGCCCTCGTTGTCGTAGGTCGAACAAAGAATATATACAACCTGTAAGGTCCGCTTTTTCATACGCGTATAGAACCTTATCCGCGCCGTATGCGCTGGGATTAGTCTAACACATGGAGGTAACGAACATAAATGCGCGTCACATTCCCAATTCCGCTTTCAGCAGGCCCGCCTCAATCATCCAGGCCAGACTGTCTCGAAGTCCCTCGCGGACGGAGACTTGCGGTTCGTAGTGGAGCACGCGGCCGGCTTTGGTAATGTCGATACACATGTGCTCACATATGAACCGGAGGCCTGCCTCGTTCGCCTTGCCCGTTGCCAGGATCTCCTCGATGGTTGCGTAGCGGAAGATCGATTGGGAGCCGAGAAGCTGGGCGGCAAGTTCGGCGTAGTGTGTCAGGGTCACGGCCCGCTGCGACGAGAGATTGAAGATCTGTCCTGCGGCTCGTTCGGGCGCCTCCAGCGCGGCCCTGAATCCGCGCGCGAGGTCCTGAACGTGCACGGGCTGGACCAGGGCAGTCCCGTCTTTCGGAATCCAAATCTCCTGGCCGTTGGCCAGGCGCTGGAAGTATCGGGGATTCCGCGCGCCCCAGATGTCCAAGGGCACGTCTCCCGCACCGAACACGTTGCTCACTCGCAATGAACAGACACGAAAGCCCACGCGCGCATGAAAGGCGAGCAGCGCTTGGTCTTGAGCGAGTTTCTGGCCGAAGCCGCCCAACTCGGGCGCGCACGGCGTGGGGTCGGATTCCCGAACAGGCACCGTCGCCATCGGCGCATACACGCCTGTGGAACCGCAGTGCACCAATTGCCCCACTGTCCGGTGCAGCAGCGGCAGGTACCATTCCAGGTCGGCAGACCCCAGAATCGTGTCCACAACGGTGTCGAAACGCCCGGGCGTGAGAATGGATTCCACGAAGGCGCGATCGCGCGCGTCGCCGAGGATGTGCTGGGCATCCGCGGGCACGTTGCCGGCGGTTTTCCCGCGATGAAGCAGGGAAACTCGGTGGCCCCCCGCGGCAAGCTCGCGTGCGATGGCCGCACCCAGAAACCGCGTTCCGCCGACGATGAGGATATTCATGCCGGCCCTCCTGCCGGGTTGCCCGCGCTACGCACGGTATAGACTGTGACCGATGCCGATGGCCTGGCGCACTGCTTCGACCGTCTCGAGCGCGACAGGCGTTACCCGCTTGGCGTTTTCGCGCAGGAAATCCTCGACCGTCTTCTGCGAATTACCGGGATCGTTGTATTTCTCGATGATAGGGGCGTTGAATGCCGACACATGCTCCGCCAGCGTCGTCTTCAGAGTGCCGTAAAACTTCTCTCCCCGGCGATATTTCCCTACGAAGTCCCGGTACACTTCCTCGGGCGCCAGCAAGTTCAGCAGGCGGTATAATGCGCCCACGCTGTTGGGCATCCTCGGGATGACATCGTCCGGGTCGTCGCTGTCGGTGTTCAGGGGCTCGGGATCGGTTGTCGTCTCCACTGCCTTGATCTTCCGCAGCACGGTTTTCGCGTCATCGAGCAAATCGAGCGTGTTGTTTTCACTCTTTCCCATCTTGGCCGACCCGTCGAGGCCGGGCAGGCGCAGGGCATTGCGCGGCATGCCCTCGGGCACCGTGAGCGTTTCCCCGAACCGGCTATTGAACCGCTGGGCGATATCGATGGCCATCTCGAGATGCTGGCGTTGGTCGTCGCCTACGGGTACCTTGTTGGCCCGTACGATCAGGATGTCCGCCGCCATGAGCACAGGATACCCGAGGAGCCCGTACGACAGAGGGTTGCCCTCAACGCCGCCCGGCGCTTCCTCGAGCTTGACCATCTTGTCCTTGTAGGTTGTGCCGCGCGCAAGAAATCCGATGTTCGTGATCATGCCCAGCAACAGCGTCAATTCGGCCGTGCACGGGAGATCGCTCTGGCGGTAAATGACGGACTTTTCGGGGTCGAGCCCGCACGCCACGTATGTCCGCAGCATATCAATCGTCTGCTGGTAGAAATCCTCCCGCTCCGTAATAGTCGTCAACGCGTGGTAATCCGCAATGAAGTAATAGCAGATGTTGTCCCCTTCCTGGAGCTCGATGAAACTCTTTATCGCGCCAAAGTAATTGCCGTAATGCAACCGTCCCGTCGGACGAATCCCCGACAGGATTATTCCCTTCTTTTCAGCCATGGTTAACCTCATGCCCTTCGCGCTGTGGCCGTCCGCTTTCCCTTTACCTGATAATGGAAAAATGCACATGCATGGTGTGCACGTGGTGAAGACGGACGCGACAGACCGCCTCAGAGCGGTGTGCATAATCGTTCCACGACGAGCCGTGGACCACCCTTCCAACGCCCTCAAGAATACACAAAACCGCCGCCCGATTCCAGAAAACGGCCCTTCCCCAATCGCTGGATAACCCGGCGGCTGGGGCAGTCACCAGGGAACCACCGGAATTGAGCCCCCGCCATTGTTCCCATCCTGCGGTTCCGCCACGCCCGGAATCGGAGGGAAAGCCAACGGTTTCGCCGGTTTGATGCCCGGCCCCGTAAACGGTAGAATCCCTACTCTGCTGAATCGGAAGTCTTGGATAGGCTGAAGCCATAGGGCTGACGCTTCTGGCACACGGTTCCCGCTCGAAGTGTGTGCGGGGCGGGAACGCCTGAACATCGGAAAAGGAATCATGTTTCGTATCGCTAAAAGACTGCTGCTCGCCGAAAGAATCAAAGAGTTCGAGGTCGAAGCTGCGTTCATCGCCCGCAAGGCAAAACCCGGGAACTTCGTGCTCGTCCGCGGCTATGCCCACGGCGAACGGATACCCCTGACCATAGCGGACACCAACCCCGAGAAGGGCACCATTACCCTCGTGATGCAGGAAATGGGCAAGGGGACGACGCAGTTGGGCGCCATGGAAGAGGGCGACAGCTTTCTGGACGTCGTGGGACCCCTCGGGCACGAACGTGAAATCTCCGGCCCGGGAAAGACCATATGCGGCGTCGCCGGGGGAGTCGGCGTCGCCCCGATGTATCCCCAGATGAAGGCCCACCAACAAGCGGGCAACCGGGTCGTCTCGATTGTGGGCGCCCGCAGCAAACCCCTTTTGTTCTGGAAGGACCGCATGGAAGCCGTCAGCGAGAAGGTCTTGTACAGCACCGATGACGGCACGTTCGGGCATCACGGATTCGCAGCACAACTCCTCGAGCAGCTCCTGCGGGAAGGCGAGACATTCGATGAAGTAATTGCCATCGGTCCCGTGCCTCACATGAAGGCCGTGACCGGTGTCTGCAAGCGACATGGGGTCCCCGTTGTGGTGAGCCTGAACCCCATCATGGTCGACGGCACGGGAATGTGCGGCGGATGCCGCGTTACGGTCGGCGGCGAAGTAAAATACGCGTGCGTGGATGGGCCGGAATTCGACGGGGCTGCCGTCGATTTCGACGAGTTGACCCGCCGCCAGGGAACATACCGGAAAAACGAGTCGGCCGCGCTCCAAAACCATGCGGCGCAAGGGCACGACTGCCGCCTGCAACGCCAGCTCGCTTCCATTCGCGCCGAGTTGGAGACGGCCCCGGGCGTGCTCGCGGACCAGTCGTTCAATCGCAGCGCCGTGTTGTTCGTCGCCGAAAACCTGGCGCGGCTGGGTGCGGGCGACGGCCGGTTTGACGAGGTCGCCACAGGGCTCACGTTCGATGCAGCCCGCAAAGAAGCGTCGCGCTGCCGCCTGTGCGCTAACCCGCTCTGCATCAAGGGGTGCCCGGTGGAAGTGGACATCCCCGGGTTCATCGCGGCAATCCAACGGGACGATTTCTCGGAGGCCGCCCGAATTCTCAAAGACAAAAACAACCTTCCGGCCATCTGCGGACGCGTGTGTCCGCAAGAAACACAATGCGAGGCCGTATGCGTGCTGAACGGCTCCGAAAGGCCCGTCGCCATCGGCGCACTCGAGCGGTTCATCGCGGACTGGGAGGCTCGGTTCGAACCAACGACGCCCCGTGCCGCAACGTTCAACGGACAAAGGATCGCGGTCATCGGAAGCGGGCCGGGAGGTCTCACCTGCGCTGCGGACCTGGCGAAAATGGGGTATGGCGTCACGATCTTCGAGGCTTTCCACGACACCGGAGGCGTGTTGCGCTACGGCATTCCGGAATTCCGACTGCCGAAGGATATTGTTGACCGCGAAGTAGGTTATGTGAAGAGCCTTGGCGTTAAAATCGAGTTGAACACGGTGATTGGCAAAATTTTCTCCCTCGAGGACCTGTTCGCGCAGGGCTACGAAGCGATATTCATTGCTGTAGGCGCGGGCGCACCGGCCTTCTTGGGTATTGACGGCGAGAACCTGGTCGGCGTGTACAGCGCAAATGAGTTTCTCACGCGCGTCAACCTGATGAAGGCCAACCGCAGCGACTACGATACCCCTGTATGCGTAGGACGCAAGGTCGCCGTGATCGGGGCCGGAAACGTCTCCATGGATGCCGCGCGCACCGCGAAACGGCTCGGTGCCCAGGAAGTAAGCATCGTATATAGACGCTCCCGAGACGAAATGCCTGCTCGGGCCGCCGAAATCGAGCATGCCGAACACGAGGGGATTATCTTCCAGTTGTTGACCAACCCCAAACGCATCCTCGGCGATGAGTCGGGACGCGTCCGTGGCATCGAATGCATCCGCATGCAGTTGGGCGAGCCGGACGATTCGGGCCGCCGCCGTCCCATTCCAATACCGGGTTCTGAACTCGAGATCGAATGCGACATGGTGATTCCTGCGCTTGGCAACAAGGCTAACCCCCTGCTGACCTCAAACAGTCCGGGGATCAAACTCAATAAATGGGGCAACATTGTCGCCGACAAGGAGACGTGTGCAACCTCGATGCCGGGCGTGTACGCGGGAGGAGACATTGTCATCGGCGCCGCCACCGTAATCGAGGCGATGGGTGCAGGCAAGCGCGCCGCAAGAGCTATCGACGCCTACCTGAAGAACAGACAGGCCGCTACAACGTCCTGACAATACCGAAAAACCTGCATTAGGTTCGTCAATAGTAACCGGTGATGTCATTTTCTGACACTAATGTGTCGTCAAATATATAATATTAAGAGCTTAGAGCGGACTAATATCTGTCGTTACGCCCCAAAAATAAGTCAATCTATTCATAATCAGCGTCGCATCTCAGTGGATAGAACATTCCCGCTTTTCACCCGGCACGGCAACGGCCTTCTCACTCCTATGTTCGGTGCCGGTCAGAGTTGTTAAACATATACGTCCCTCATGCCGCACCAGTCACACCACGTATACGCCCTGTCGCAGCGTTCAGAAAAGCCGTTTGGAGAATTGCGGAGGCTGGAAGCAACCCGGGTACTTCGCCACTTGGCTTGACTTCGGCGGCGCAGTTGCCGGCAGCAGACCTCGGCGAGCTGGCCCTCTACTTGGCGGCAGGGCGAACGCAAACCAGATGGGACGTATCAGGCGCCAAGGTGATGGTGTAATACACATGGCTCTGCTCGACGCGCGTTTCGAGCGCTGTGTCGGCGAGCATGTCGTGGACCTCGACGTTTTCCTGGCCCAGAAAGCCGACGTGGGCCATGTTGACGTCTATTTCGGCAGTTACAGGCTCGTCAAGCTGCTCCCGCACGTCGCGGCCCACTTCCGTGCTGACCTGCCAGCGCTGATCGCCGTACCGCGCGGCTATAAACACCTGGCCCTGCTCACCCCGCCCGTACCGTTCGAGATAGACGCGGTCGGCCTTTGTTTCGGCGCCGGTGATGGGTTCCCAACCCGCCTTGGACAGCTGTTGAATCAGCGGGAGGTATTTTTTGAAGAGTGGCCGCACTTGGTTGTACCACTCAGGGTTCTCAAAAAAAGCCTTCGTGGCGCCGTCTTTACTGAAAAACCCGGGGAACATACCGTAGAAAAGGGCCCGCTGAAAATACCGCTCCGCCATGACCAGCGAGGGTTGACGTTCGATGTTCTCATCGACCTTTTGATCGATGTCGGCCGTGATGGGCTCGCGCAGAAAAGAGTCAAAATCCGTGTTCATGGCCAGGCAAATGGGTTTCTGGCACGCCAAGACGCGTTGCGCCATAAGGTCTTCGTCGGCAGACGGCAGCCACCGTCCCTGGATGCACCAGTTGATGTCCATGCAGACGATATCTACCATGTTCATGGGAAATCCGAAAGCGCCTGAGGCCATGAGAAGTCTCCCCTGGCCATGAAGGGTCTCCGCAAGCTTCTGCTCGTATTCATAGGTTGAGAACATGTTCAGAATGCCCACCTTGCGCGTGTGATTGTCGTATACGAGGGGCATCTCAGCCTGGCTGAAGTGGTCTTGGTTGTAGTTGATGGTTGTTCCCCAGCCGTTCAGGTTTTCGATGTAAGCCCCGGCCATTGCGCCGGACGCCGACGGCTCGCCCTCCATCCCTCCGTCCTGCAGCAGATTTGCATCACTTCCCCCTTCCCCAAAGAAGAAATCGTCGAACCAGGCGGTGGCGCCCTTATCGTCCTGCAACAACAGTTTTATCGTGGCTGTTGCGACGGGCTTCCCGACCTCGATGGTCTTCCTAATCTCGACAAAGTCGGTCGATTCCTGCGCCACGGGGATGCGTTCGGTCGCGGAAGTCCCTTGCGCATCAACCATGGTGACCGATATCGAGCACCCACTCTCCTGGCCGCGCTTCTGGCGCTTCATCTTGACGTATCCCCGCAGTTCAAGGGGTCTAGCCTCGGACTGGCTCACCAACACCCGTTGCCCAACGCCCGCACGCGGAGCGCTGCGCGACGTTTCCAGGCGCAGCGCCTGGCCGTGGCCGCGCCCGCCGCCGGCATCGATAGCACAGTTCCCTTCGGGAGACGGCCAGGCCGGCAGCACCGGAGCCCCACCGCCACTCAAACGCTGCACGACCGAGTCAATTTCATATGTACCCTTATTGACCGCGCCGGGAAGTTGGGGGTCCGGGTTTACGGCAAACGCGGCGCCGTTGCACCATGGCGTGTCTTTCATACTCAGCACCACCCGCCCTGTTATGTCGAGAAGCCCGGAACTGGCGACCTGCTGGCTGCTGGCGGACGTTTGGTTCTGCACGTAGGCGATGGCGTCCTCGGCCGTCCGGGGAATGTTCTCGGGGAGAGGCACCCAGACATTGGTTGGATCCGAGTACACAAAAGACGAGGCGCCTGGTTGAGCCTTTAGCCCGATGTTGTCGCGAACCGTGTGGTATGCGAAGAAGAAATCCTCCGCCTCTTCAATCGAGGAGACATCGGTCTTGGGCAGCCATAGTCCCTCGATGGGCGCCCGCCGCTGAAAATAGTTCGGGTAGAGCTTGTAATACTCGGCGAGCGCACCCCGGAACCCCCATCGGGCAGAAAACGGGAAAATGACGAAATCGAAGGTGGCTTTGCCGGGCGTGGACGTCGCGTTCGGGCTCAACCCGAAGTCGAACGCCACGTAGAACAACCCCGTCCGCGAGTCAAACCCGATCCGGTAATGCCGGGGAATGTCCATCGGGACGCCCAACGCAACACCGCGAACACGGGGGCCCGCATCCGGGGAATCCTTGTAGATAGCGCCCAGCGGGAACTTGGACATGGCCCCCGTGGCCCCCGCGACGGTCGTGCTCGTGTTGGCGTAGATGGTCGCCGTCGCGGGGATAGTGGTACGCGGGTCGTCGCACCACATCCAGCCGGAATCGTCCACCGGTATGCCGAAATAGACTGTGACAGCACGCTGATCGCCGCGCGTATCCTCAACAAGGCCGCTCACATGGATACAGTCGTCACGGGGGGTCATGGCAGCCGTGAGCTTCAGATTCAGGGGCTCGATGTCCCCTTTGATGACCAGCGTACCGCCCTGCTGCTCGAAATCCCAGTTCCACGGCGCCAGGAAGTCTGAGCGGGCCGCTGCGTCACGGGCGAAAAAACCGGGACCGTTCAGGCCGACTTTCTCCTGGCTTACCCAGACGCCGCATACTCGGGCGCGTTTTCGTTCGAGAGCCATCTGCAGCCCGTTTCGGGTCTGCATGTAGGGGATCCAGACCTTTTCGACGGGCGCGCGTACAGGTTGCGGCCGCACGGGCACTCCCTCGAACATATACGTCTCGCCACGCAATTCAAGAACGTTCACGTCGTCGAAATAGGCCGTGCCGGTATGACCGCGGAAGATCAGGTACACGTACGCGGCGCGGATGGGCTTCTTCGGCACAACGATGAACTGCCGCTCCTCCCAGTCGTGCGTGCCTACGCTGAAGTTGGAGGTCTGCGCCCACCAGGTTGTCCCGTCCTGAAAAATGAAGTCCAGATAGATGGAATAGCCGCTGTCAGGACTGCCGCTCACGTCTTGGGCGCGGCTCCACGCGCGGGCAACCACGGGATGCGGCTTCTCCTGGTTCAACTCGACGCGCTGGCCCGCGCCGTATTGCAGGATCTTGTCGGTGAGGGAACACTGGATCGCCCGGCTGCCGTCGCGGCCGGCTCCCGGCACCACGACATACCCTTCCTGCCAGAAATTCCATTCCGGAAGCTGTACTCCCTTTCCATCCTTCTCGGGCACGGTCTCACCCTGGTCAAACGAGGGGTTGCTCAAGAGTTGTGCCTCGTTCGAGAGGTTCACGTCCGTTTGGCGGAAGATCTGATCGAGAGCATCAGCGGAACGCGTTACAAGCAAGCCTGAAAAAGCGTACGAAATCGACGCGACAATGCGCAGTATTCCCCCTCTTCGATGAAGACTTCGTTGGCCCATATGCGAAAAGTCCAATCTTGTCTTAACTCGAAGCGTGCCCACCGCAGCCTCGAGCACTCTCTGACGCACCGCCAGAGAGGACCTCTTGCTTCAGCGAACCGGCGTAAGCCTGCTGCGGGATGCATCGCCCGGCCATCACCGAAAGATGGTCATACGGCGCCGCGAAAAGTCCCGTCTGATTACGCCATCTGCCCCCACCTTACCCCTGATGTCTCTACGAATGCAAGAAGCAGTGTATACGATGGCAACCTCCGGGGCAAACAAAAATCCAATGCCCCTCATCCTGAGCGCCAGTTTTTGCTGCGGAGCTTGTTTCACCATAGGCCGCATGTTTTGCCGCGGACAGTCATGCGTGGACTGGGGGGCCACGAAACGAACAGATCCCAACGATACGACCTCAAAACCGAAGATAAGTGAGCCAATACACCACTCAACGCTGGTTCGTGACTCGACCGGAAGGGCGAAGCCCTAATCTTCCCGTCGCACCAGGAAAAGGCGGTCCCCGACACCTCACACGAGCCGAACCGGCCCAGGCGTTGCTGCTGACGCGAGTCCCCGCCTCCCGAGCCCCGGGCGCGTGCATCCGCATGACGCTTGCGCAACGCGAGGCCCGTTTTTCTTGACTTTGGGTCGGTTCTTGCGCGAACAAGGCCTTGCACAGTTGTTGCATAGGCTTTAGAATGAAGATAAGCTGCGAGCCGTGAGATGACGCGCTCACTCGAAGGAAGCGAGCAACGCTGCTGAAGGAGCGTGCGATGGGCTATCCAGCCCTGCATGTATCGCTTCGCAGCGCGGTTACTTCCCGGGCATCGAGGCTCGAGGTGAATCGGCCGCAAGCCTAGGGCGAAAAAATGGAACGCTCACACCCGCACATAGCGACGGCTTTTGTGTTGGATTGGCACGAGCAAGCGCTGCGCTTTGCGGGGGTGGGCGTCTGCCGGTGCACGGTGAGGGGCGAGATTTGCGATATAGATTCCAAAGCCCTGGAAATCCTGGGGATACCCCTGAGCGAGCAGCCGTCCGGACCGTGGCGAGAAAAGACCTTTGATTCGCTGATATCGGAAACCTTCGAGCCCAAGCCGTTGTTCCAAGTTCTGACCAAAGCGCCCGAGGTTCGCGCTTTTGAGACGGTCCGCGCGGCGCCCCATCTCCCTGCGCAATGGCTGAGATTCGACGCCTACACGTCCGCGGATTGCGCAACGGGCGAATCCATGGTGTACGTATTGGTCCAGGACATTACGTCTCAGCGGCGCACCGAGGAAGCCCTGCGCGCGAGCGAACGCCGTTTCCGTCTGCTGGCCGAGAACATACCCGGGGTTATCTACCTCTGCAAGAACGACGCCCGTTACACGATGCTCTATCTCAACGATCAGGTTGAGGCGGTCACCGGCTACCCCAAACAGCGATTTCTGAGCGACGAGTTGAGCTTCGCGGAACTCTATCACCCGGATGATGCCGAGGGTATCTACAAGCGGGTTGATCAGGCACTGGAGAAGCGTTCCCCGTTTCACCTTGTCTACCGTATTCGCCATCCTTCCGGTGAGTGGCGATGGATCGAAGAACACGGGACCGGGGTGTTTGACGACGAATCGGGAGAACTGCTGTTCCTGGAGGGATTCCTGCACGACATCAGTGAACGCCATCGCGCCCAGACGGCCCTCCAAGAGAGCGAGGAACGCCACCGGTTCCTCGCCCAGAACTCTACCGATATCATTGCGCGATTGAACATCGACGGGCGGTTCGCTTACGTATCGCCTGCCGTAAAGGCCCTCCTGGGACACAGCCCAGAGGAAATGGTGAACCGGTCGGTGTACGAATTCGTCCATCCGGAAGAGGCCGTCAGAATGCGGGCGTTTCATCGCCGGATTCGGGACAAGACTGGCCGCTACAATCTCGAACACCGGTTCCGCCACGCAGACGGGTCGTATCCATGGCTGGAGACAAGCCTCCACGTGATGACCAATGAACTCACGGAAGAACGAGAGGCGATCGCTGTCATGCGCGACGTTAGCGAGCGCCGCCGTATGCGTGAGGAAATCCGGAGGCACGCGGAAACGCTCGAAACAACCGTTGCCCAGCGAACGGCGCAATTGCACACGCTCGAAGCCCAAAGCGCCGAAATGGAAAAACTCGCGGCAACGGGCCGCATGGCGGCGGGCATAGCCCATGAAATCAATAATCCCTTGACGGGTATCCGGAACTGCCTGCTGATTTTGGCTAGGAATGTGCCCGAAGGGCATCCTGACCGCCACTTTGTCGAATTGGCCCAAAGGGAAATTGAACGCATCACCCGAATTGTTCGTCAAATGTACCAGTTGTACCGTCCGGACGGCATCAAGCCGTCTCAACTCCGGATCGAAAACGAAATGCGGGATGTCTGTATGATGCTGGAACGCACGTTTGCCCGAAAGCATCTTGACCTGCGCCTGATGGTATCTCACGATACCCCTGACGTGACCCTGCCGGCAGGATATCTTCGTCAGATTCTCTACAACCTCTTGCTGAACGCGGCGGACGCTTCTCCCGAAAACGGCGTGGTCGAATTCCGCGCGAAGACGGTAAACGCCACTATCGAAATTGAAGTTGCCGACGAAGGCGGAGGCATAGCCGAAGATGTTTTACCTCGAGTATTCGAGCCGTTCTTTACGACCAAAAGCGGCCATGGCGGCGGCGGGATGGGGCTGGGCCTTTCAGTCTCGCGCAGTCTGGCCACGGCCATGAACGGGGAACTCCGCGTGGAAACGTGCGTTGGGCTTGGAACAACCTTCAGATTGGTGTTGCCCGTCGACGCGGAAGTTTCACGAGATGGCGGGATTAGACCATGAGCCAACCTGATGACACCTTGATACCGGACCTGAAGTGGCCGCAGGACGTCTCGCTGAGCTCTGCGACGTTCCAGGAACTCTTCGACCGGCCCTTCCGGGTGCTGCTTGCCGACGACGAGGAGACAATCGTGGTTTCCTCCCTGGAACTGTTTCGGCAAGAGGGCTGGGAAGGCGACGGCGCTCGTTCCGCCGAAGAGGCCCTGGAACGCATCGAGGGACAGGAGTTCGACGTCGCCATAGTGGACTACAAGATGCCAGGGAATGAGAACTTGGCATTGCTTCAGCGGTTGACCGACCGGTATCCCCACCTGCCGGTGATAATCATCACGGGGTTCCCGTCCCTCGAGTCAGCCATTGTCAGTGTGCAGCAGAAAGCGTTCGACTACGTCACGAAACCGCTTGACATGGGCTATCTGCTCAGACGCGCCCGGGAAGCCGGGGAGTATTGCCGGTTGCGAAAAGCCCTGTTTCAAAGCGAACAGCGTTACCAATCCCTCATCGACGACGTCTTGGAGGTGTCTCAGGTCGCCCTGATGATTGTGGACGCGGAGCACCGCGTAGCCTGGATGAACCGCGCCATGGAACGGTTCTTCAGTTTCCAACGCCAGAATACCGTTGGCAAACCCGTGAAAACGTTCATTGTTGAGGAGTTCAAACATGTATTCGAGAACCCTGAAGAGTTTGAGCGGGTGATGCTCGCGGCTTACGAGAACAATGCATATCCCGAACATTTTGAATGCCAGGTCGTGGAAACGGACGAACGCAAAGCCCGGTGGCTGGAACATTGGAGCCAGCCCATCGTGTCCGGTCTATATGCAGGCGGACGGATCGAGCAATATGTGGACATTTCGACCCGCAAACGCGCCGAGGATGATTTGCGGGAGAGCAAAGAGCGGTTCCGCCTGGTTGCCGACTTTACCTATGACTGGGAGATATGGCTGGGGCCCAAGGAGGAGATCCTGTACATATCGCCTTCGTGCAGGCGTATCACAGGTTACGAGCCGCAGGATTTCATCAGCGACCCTTCGCTGCTGGTGCATATCGCTCATCCGGAAGATCGGCCCGCCCTCGAAGAACACTACCGGACAGCTCCCCGTGCGACCGAATGTCAGACCATCGAATTCCGGATCGTTACAAAAGACAAGCGGGTTCGGTGGCTGAATCACGTCTGCCAGCCGGTGCATGGAACGGACGGACAAGCCCTGGGCAGACGCGCCAGCTTTCGTGACATCACGGCGAAGCATGAAGCAGAGCAAGAACTCCGAAAGCGCGAAGCCATTCTTGAAGCCATTGGCTTTGCGGCAGGACAGTTCCTTCAGGAAGAACGGTGGGAAGATACGATCGAGATAGTTCTCGAACGATTCGGCGCCGCTTCGGGTGTAAGCCGCATCACGATCTTCCAGAACCTGCTGCGTCAAAGTGGCGAGTATTTCATGCAGGCCCGGTTTGCCTGGTCGGCCCCGGAAATGCGCGGCACCATAGACACTCCTCCGTTGCAGGGTCTTCCTTATCGCGAGTCCGGTTTATCCCGATGGGAATCGCTTCTGGCCCGCGGGGAATGCGTATTGGGAAACGTGCGCGAATTCCCGCCGCAGGAGCGGCGGCTCCTCCTGCAACAGGAAGTGGCTTCGATCCTGGTGATACCCCTTTTTGCCGGCCGGCAATGGTGGGGGTTCATCGGTTTCGAAGAAAGCGTCTGCGAACGCACGTGGACGCGTACTGAGGTCGAGGCCCTTCGCGCGGCCGCGGATACCCTGGGCGCAGCCATTCAGCGTCAGCAGACCGAGGATGCCCTCCGTTCCCAAGAAGCCTTTATGCGCCAGATTCGAGAAGCCACGCTGGATGCGGTGGAAGTAATAGACACGAATGGGGTTATTGTTTGGCGCAACACTGTGGCGGGCGAGCTCTACGGGAATGAGGTGGGCTCAAAGTGTTACGAGAACCTCAAACGGGACAGCCGGTGCCCGGAATGCGCCCACCTTGCAATTCAACAAGACGGGGTACCCCGCGACTACGAATGCACGGTGGTCGATAGGCGCGGGCGGACGCGAACCATGTGGGTTCGGGCTACGCCCCTGCTGGACGCAAAGGGCAATATTACCGCCGTGGTCGAGATCAGCCGCGACATTACCGAGCGCAAACGCATGGAAGAAGCCCTCCGCGAAAGCCAGGAACGGCTGACCCTGTCCCTCGCGGGAAGCGGCTTGGGCCTGTGGGATTACGATCTCAAAACGGGGCAGGTGTACCGCGACGAGCGCTGGACCGCCATTTTAGGGTATTCGAATGAGGAATTGCTGACGCACCGTTTTGACACCCGATGGCTTCTCCATCCAGACGATATTCCTCCCCTTGAAGAGGCATGGTCAGTCCATCTCGCCGGCCAAACTCCTTTCTGCGAAGTCCAGATTCGCATGAAGCGGCAGTCGGGCGCCTGGCGCTGGATGTTGATGCGCGGACAGGTAGTGGAACGGGACGACAGCGGGGCGCCGGTACGTGCTGCGGGCAGCATCCGCGACGTGACGGAAATAGTCAACGCCGAGCGGGAACAAAAACGATTGTCCGACCGGATGCGGCAGACCCACAAGCTTGACAGCCTGGCCGTGCTGGCGGGGGGAGTGGCCCACGATTTCAATAACCTCCTCATGGGAATAATGGGGAATGCCCATCTCGCCCTTTCCGAGGCGGCGCCAGGCTCTCCCGTACGGCGTTACCTCACCGAGATCGAAACCATTGCGCGCCGGGCGGCGTTACTGGCGAACCAGATGCTTGCCTATGCCGGCCAGGGCCAATTCGCCGCGCGGGCGCTGGATGTATCGGAAATGATCCAAGACATGGCGCCGCTCTTGACCGCATGCGTCCCGCGGCGCGTCCATCTCCGCTATGATTTGCGCGATGACCTGCCTGCCGTGATGGCGGATGACCGCCAGTTGCGGCAAATGGTTGTCGCCTTGGTCGACAACGCCCGAGAAGCCATTGGCAGCCGCTCGGGTGAGATCAGGATTCGCACCGATTCCATAGACGCCGATTCGACCTACCTTGCCAACACCTACGTTGATGATGAGCTGCAGCCCGGCGAATACCTCTGTCTCGAGATCGCCGACAATGGCGAGGGAATACCCGAGGATGTCCTTCCGAAAATATTCGACCCCTTCTTTACAACCAGGCTTGCAGGGCGCGGACTCGGCCTCAGCGCCGTGTTGGGAATCGTCCGCGGACATAACGGGGCCATTCGGGTAGACAGCCAGCCCGGCGTTGGCGCCAGATTCACCGTGTTGTTGCCCGGCAGCCGCGTAAAGCCCAAGACCGCCGTCCCTCCGCCTGCTGGGGCCGGCCAATGGCGCGGAAAGGGCATGGTCCTGCTCGTGGACGATGAAGAGTCCGTATTGCGGGTCGGCGAAGGATTGCTGAAACGCTTGGGATTTGGAGTGCTGAAAGCGCACGACGGTGTCGAGGCACTGGAGGTCTTCGATCGCCATGCCGATGTCATTGCGTGCGTCATACTCGACGTGTCCATGCCTAATATGGGCGGCGAGGAGGCTTTCCTGGAACTCCGCGAGCGCAAGCCCGACCTGCCCATTGTTATTTCGAGCGGTTACATGGAGCGAGACGTGGCGGAACGCTTTGCCGGCCAGAAACTCACCGCGTTCCTCCACAAACCTTATACGGGCGACGAACTTCGCGAGACATTGCGCAAAACTCTCGTCGAATGAACTGTTCGGTGTCCCCAGGGAGATTTCAGAGAAGAAATCTTCCCGCCCCATCGGCGGCTGAAGACACAATGCCGTCCCCCCGGAGACCGGTGCGTGCGAAATACTCCTGCAAGAGTGTAGCCGTAAACGCAGAGACTTCGGCTTTGTTGACCAGGCTGACCGTACACCCCCCGAAGCCCGCCCCGGTCATGCGGGAACCGAAACAGCCCTTGATGCCGCGCGCGATCCCGGTCATGGCGTCGAGTTCGGAACAGGTCACTTCGTAGTCAGAGCGCAGGCTCTCATCCGAAGCACTCATGAGGCGTCCGAGTTCCGCCGCGTCGCCCGCGCGCATGGCTTCGCACGCGGCCTTCGTACGTGCGTCCTCGGAAATGACATGGCGGGCACGCCGGTACGCGACATCAGACAGGCGTCCGCGCGAGGATTCCAGGTCGTTCAGGGTGAAATCCCGCAAGTGGGTCCCTTCTTTTCCCAGGCATCTGCGCATACCATCGACGGCGTCGCGGCATTGGGAAACGCGCTCGTTATATTTCGACGCGGTCAGTCCTCGCGATACCCCCGTATTCGCAATGACAAAACATGCATCTTCGAAAGAAACCGAGACGAGCTCGTAACCGAAGGTCCGGCAATCGAGGAACAGCACGTGGCCGGCTTTGCCCATCCGCGAGATGAATTGATCCATGATGCCGGTATTGAGACCCAGAAACTCGTTTTCGACCCGCTGGCCCAGGCGCGGGGCTTCAGGGCCGTCTATGGCGAAGCCGCCCAACGCTTCGAAAAGGCACAAAGCAGCCATCTCGAGGCTTGCGGAACTGCTCAGACCGCACCCAACGGGCACGTCGCCGATTATCATGATGTCGGCGCCTCGAAGCGGCTTGCCCAGACGGTCAAGCTCGCGCGCGACGCCCACAAGATAGTCCATCCAGGGCTCGTCGGGGTTGCGCTCGAAACGCGCCAGGGGCGCCTGCGCCGTGCGCTCGAGGTTGGCGGCAAAGACGCGCATCTCGGGCTGGTCTATGGGTTTCGCAAGAAGGACGGTCTCCCGCTCGATCGCCATGGGCAGGACGAAACCGTGGTTGTAGTCCGTGTGCTCGCCGATGATGTTGACCCGCCCCGGCGCCCGAACGCCTATGATGGGCATCGCCCCATAATGGCCTTTGAATCTCGCGGCCGCTTTCTTGCGATCAATGCTCACGGCAGGGCTCCTCCTTCCGTTTTCCAGAACAGCTACTCGATACGATCAACGGTATATTCCGGCGATTGGTCCATTTCCAACGCAGCGTGGGTGTAGAACGGGTACACGCTCCATTCGACGCACGTGAGCAGATCCGGCAAGCCGTCTCCGTCAAGATCTCCTGGCCACGGATGCGGCCCATGGGCGGTGACGCTGATTGGCCAGCCAAAGCATTTGAGCGTCCGTGGGGCATCGAAGACGGGCGCCGCGGGCGTCCCCACATTGCGCAAGAGATAGATGCTCCCTTTTGCGGGGTCGGTTCCCGCACACGCATAGACAACGTCGAGCAGGCCGTCCCCGTCCCAATCGACGGGGCGAAAGCTCTCGGTCCAATGCGACCCGCGTTCGACAATGGCATCATCGATGAGCCGTCCGTCAGCAAGGCGCAAAGGCCCTTCCTTCTTGAGCCTCAGCGCACCCGTTTCGTCCTTGTACCGTGCGAACAGGGTGAGTTTCCGCGTGAATCCGTCGTGCGTGGCGATATCGGTCAGGCCGTCGCCGTTCCAATCGGCCAGGGCCGCGCCGGTGCGCCAGAAAAAGGGCTGCTCTTCCTCGCGCGGATAGGTGGGGTCGGCGTCACCAAGGGCGCGTTCGGCCGAGAGGCGGCGCAGCTCCGCCGAGTCAGGAAACCCTTCCACCAGGATTTGGCGGCGTTCGCCGAACCGGGGCTCCGCGCGCGACCCGTCATTGCGGTACCAGAACAGCCGGTTGGTTTCGTTGGGAACAACCAGGTCAGGCAGGCCGTCCGTGTCCCAGTCCACAAGAACCGGATACGGATAGCCCATGTTGTGCCAGTGATGCGGCTCGCCAAGAATCTCGTTGCGCAACAGCTTGATTGGCTGCCCCTCCGACAGAACCGGGCGGGGTTCAGCAAAGACCGGACGTTCCTTGGAGCCTTCATTGATAACGACCCGGATCCAGCCATACCCGCCGCCAATGAGAAGATCAGGGTCGCCGTCGCCTTCCCAATCGCAGACGCAGGGCCATGCTTGGTCGCTCAACGACATCACGGCGGAGAGGGAGCGCGCATCGTCCCGGCGCGTGAACCGGGCGGGGTCGTCACCGGCGGGCGTATGTTCCCAGAACGTGATGCGCTGGAACACGTCGTGCAGCACCAACAGCCCTCGGCGCGAACCGTCGTCCACGGCGGCCAGTCCGCCAGGGTAATGAACGCCGATGCACGCGAGCGGCTGCGGTTCGCCGAATGACGGAGCCGAAGCCTCGAGACCCTTGCGCCAGACCACGCGTTTCTCGCCCACGCCGCCGTTTTCGAGGTTCGCGAGACCCACCGCGTCCAGACGGCCGTCCTGGTCAATGTCAAGGAAACAGGCGTGCTCCTCGATGCCAAGAGCTACAGGAGCAGCCGGCTGGAAAGGCCAACGGTCCGTATTGGTGTTGCGAATGAAGAAGACCTGAGCAGACTCCGGCTTGTCGGCGCTGGCCACTTGTCCGGCCACGATGTCCACGACGCCATCCTGGTCCAGGTCCACGGCGCGGCAAGGATTCCAGGCGCCTCCCGGACGCGAGATCGAGCCGTCGGGCACGAAAACGGGCATGCCCCCGGCATCGCGCCGGCCGGTGTTGCGGTAGAATTCGATGTTGTCCCCGCGGCTTGGCGAATATATGAGGTCCACAAGCCCGTCGCCCGTGAAGTCCGAGAAATCGCAGGTCATGTACACCGTCGAGAAGTGTTTGAATTCATCGCCTTGGGCATACCGCACCCGCAGGAGGTCAGCGAACGTGAATGTGGTCTCATCGACCGCGGGGTAACACACGATGCCGTCCCATGGCCAGCCGGGGCGGTAGGCATAGTTCCAGGCCCCAACCAGATCGCGCTGGCCGTCGCCAGTCAGGTCCACCAGCCGTCCTAAATACGCCACGACGACAGGACTCGGCGCCCCCGCGTTGTAACGCAACAGGTCGCCTACGCCAATCAGGGGAGTGTACGCGGCGGGCGCCAGCATTCGTCGTTCGTTCGTGGAGGAAAACCGGATCACGTACGCGATATGCGTGGGGTCGGTGATAACCCACTCGACGCGGCCCTTGTCTGCATACGCGAAATCCTCGTTGATCGCGCAAGGAACCTTCGCCTGACTCACAACATCAATTACCTCGATTGAATTGGGGTCGAGCGCGTTTTCGTCGCCTGCTTGCCGCAGCAACTCGCCCAAATCCAGTACAGGCGCCATGGGCGTTCGGGGAAATGCCAGCGGCGACGTTACCGTGACGCGCACCGAGTGTTCGCCGCCTGCGGCCATCGCCGCCCAGCCCACGGCGATTGCCATTGCCGCCAACACCAGCCTGCCCCGCCTCATAACGGCCGCCCTACCCATGCCTCTGCTCCACGGCGGTCAGCATATCGTACGCCTGCCGCGCAAACCCCAGGCACCCTTGCGTAAGAGTCTCGGCCGCGGCATCCCGGCCGTGGGAGTGGTATACGCTGCGTGCCTGAACCTCAAGCTCCTGACGGTCCGCCTCCATACGGGCTTCAAACGCCCCCACGTCAACGCCCGATGCTCTTGCCCGCGTTTCCAGACCATCCCCGCCGGAGGCGGTTGCCGAAAGGCGCGACAAAGAGCCATTCACGAGCACCGCGGGCGTCGCCGTCACCCCCAGATACAGGGGAACGTACACGGTATCGGCCGCGTGCGATACCGCGACGTAGGCGCACGTGAAAACGTCATTCTGGCTGGCCGGAATCACCGCCGAGAACGAAGAACAGTTGGTTTCGTGCAGGACAGGTTTCTGGCGCGCCAGACGGTTCATTGTCAATGGCGTCAGACGCCCCCGCTCGCGCATGAGTTCGCCGCGCACCAGTTCGCCGCGGGGGTCCGCATCGCGCATGACCAGGCACGAACCTTCGCTCCTCTTCATGTCGAGGCGCTCCACGAACTGGTACACTCGCAAAGATTCGCCCCGCGCGTCGGCGAACATCCAGTTCGTTGCAAGGTGTCCTCCGGCACACACGCCGTCCGACTGCAGTTGCTGCAGAAACGCGAGCGCCTCGTCCACGTCGCCGCATTGCTCGAGCATCAGGCGCATCGTATCCGTGTTCATCATTCCCTGCCAACGCGGATGAGGATCCGCTGCGCCGGTATCGGCGGCGATGGCAAGGCCTCGCTCGTTCACGCCGAACATGGTGCCCATGTCCATCGTATCCCCGCTGGCCAGGAACCGGTATAGGCGCTTGCCGGCGACCTTAACGGCCTTCACGTAGGCGCACTGGGGTCTGCGCTTGTTGTCGCGATTCTTGTGAAACAGGCCCGCGCTGCCGCCGCACCAGTCCGGAGGGGCGTACCATGTAAAACATTGGGGCCGGTTAATCCCGCGGTATTTTCCGCCCTGGTACGTGATGTAGCGGTTCGCGTCAACGCTGGCGGCTTGAGCCAGAGCGTCAGCCTCGTCGAGCCAATGCGGCGCATAACGCTCGATGAGGGCGGCGTACCCCTTGCCCGCTGCCAGAAGCTGTTCTTCGGTGAATCCTTCCGTCTCCCGGGCTTCGGTGAAGAATCGGGCCACGTCCTCGCGAATATCCTCCGCGTTTGCGCGGCCGAACGCCGTCCCAATGTCGCGGGGCGGCCCTTCCAGACTAATCAGGCTGCTGTGACTTTTCATGTCTTCGGCCCTCTGATGCTACGGCGGCAATGTCAGCGGCGACATACCGATCAGGGTCGCGGCAATTCCCGCCAGACCCCATTTACCCAGCCGTTCAGGCCAGATTACCGCGCCCGCCACAAGCACCGGCGCCCGGACCGATACGGCCGTGATCGGAAACACAATGATACCATCAAGACGCGCGTGGCGCGGAACTGCGGCTATGCGTTGGGAAGACATAGGCGGCGGTATCCGGTGGAAATGTGCCGCGCCTTCAGCGCGGGATGTTGGAGGGCGCGAGGTCCCTGGCCCTTCAGGCCAGGCTGGTATGTTTCGCGCCGTTGGCGCTCGGGAGGGCGCATGCCCCGCGTCGGCGCTCCGGAGAACCCATGTTTCGCGCCGTTGGCGCTGGACTGCGCGACGGCGCTTTTCTGCCATGCTCGCGGCGGGGTCTCCTCTCGCTGCGGCGCGGATTCCCATCCCTTCACACCCTTCACACGTTCACACTCTTCACACACATCACTTTCTGCCCCTCCCGTTGTGGCGCGGTTTCCCGACCGCGCCACTCTTGCGACCGCAAGGTATCCAATACTCTCCCGCAACCATGGCAAACCATTCGCAAGATGCTCATGCCACATCGAAGAAGGCCGGCGAGCGGGGACCAGCCTGCGATTCGCGCGGCAAACAGGGGTCCGGCCCAAGCGTCATCGTCTGCCGCCTATTGATGCGCAGCGCGCCTTCGCGTAAGATCATCGTCAGGGCGCAGGAGGGTGTTATGAAAGATGCAAAGCTGGCGCTGCTGGGCGGGAAGCCGGCGGTTCCGGATGGCGCGATCCGGAAATGGCCGCCCATCGATTCGAGCGACGAGAACAGAGTGCTGGCGTCGCTCCGGGGTGAGAATCATGCCTATGGCCCCAATTGCCAGGCGTTCGAGAAAGAGTTCGCGGCTTGGAACGGCAACCGGTTCGCCATCACCACCAACAGCGGCACCGCGGCGCTGCACATGGGCGTGGCCGCCTGCGGATGCGGCGCGGGCGACGAAGTGATCGTGCCCGCATACAGCTGGTCCTCTTCGGCAACCTGCGTTTTGCACCACAACGCCTTGCCCGTCTTTGTCGATATCGATTACGACACGATGAACATCGACCCGGGCAAGATCGAGGCAGCGATCTCCGAACGCACGAAAGCCATCATCGCCGTGCACCTGCACGGGCTTCCTGTCGACATGGAACCTATCCTGGCGAGCGCCCGCAAGTACGGATTGAAGGTGATCGAGGACTGCTGCCAGGCGCATGGCGCCGAATACAAGGGTACCCGCGCCGGGCGTTTCGGCGAATGCGGCGCCTTCAGTTTCAACCAGAACAAATGCCTGTGTTCAGGCGAGGGAGGCATGTTCGTCACGGACGACGAGGAGATCCTGAACCGCGCGCGCATGGTATGGTCGTTCGGAGAAACGCGCACGCCCGCCGAGGACCGCGATTACCACGCCTATGCGCTGGGATGGATGTACCGCAACAACGATCTGACGGCCGCATTCGGCCGCGCCCAGCTGGCCAAGCTCGACGCATATCTCGAGACGGCCGCGTGCAACGCGAAGGTTCTTATGGCTGGCCTGCGCGATATCCCCGGCCTGCAGCCCCCTATCGTGCCCGAAGGACACAAGACCAACTGGTACAATTTCACCTGCCACGTTGACGGGACCGCCTACGGATACCAGGGTCCGCCCGCGCGTTTCCGAAACGCCGTAATGAAAGCCCTCCAGGCGGAAGGTGTGCCTGTGGGGATCTGGCAGGAGTTCATTCTGCCCGAGATGACCGTGTTCCAGGCGCAAAATGCTTATGGCCATGGCTCGCCGTGGAACTACGGGCGGGAATTGTCGTATGAGCCGTCTCTATTCCCCATGGCGCGCAAGCATTGCGATACCCATTTCGGAATGACCGTCCCCCTGCGCGCGCCCAACGATGAATCCGTGGCCAAACTCGTCAGCACGGGCTTCCAGAAAGTGTTCGAGCGTATCGGCGACCTCGATATCGACGCGCATGGGGCATGACGCTGGCGGTTATCGCACCGCTATCAGGCAGTAACCCAGTTTCTTCTCGAGTTCCTGCAGTTTGGCCAGCCGGTCCGCGCCGATCATGTCCGGATTGGTCTCGACGGCCGTCAGTGCCAGGATTTTGAGCCCTTCCTCCCGCTCGAGCCGTTGAATCGCCGCCAATTGCGCACTATCCAGTTTCGCAAACGTGTACAGCATAGCGTGACCTCCCCGCGCAACGCGTCTGTCCCGAACTTAGCTTATCCACGCCTTTTCGCCGCGCAAAACCCTGGACCAGTCCCGCCTCTTCGCTCACCCCAGCCCCTCGATTTGCCAACCTTCGCGATAGGGCGTTCGCAATAGTTCGTTGGCTTCGGCCAGATTGGTCACACGCAGGTTTGCGGCGTCCCACTCGATGGTCTGGCCGGCACAGCGATTCGCCACGTCGCCCAGCAGCACCGTCTCGGCCAGGGGGCCCGCATACGAGAAGTTCGAGGTCGCAGTGTCCGTGCCCAGGCAAGCGTTGACCCATTGGTGATAGTGATTGAGGGTGGGCAACTCTGGTTGTTTGAAGTCCTTGAACTTGTCCGCGGGATACAACAAGGCCGGCTTATCGCAATGGGGCAGCACCATCGCGCCTTCTTCGCCCACGATGACCGAGCCCGCATCAGGCAGGACCGCGTCCGCCGGCAACCCCATTGCCTCGGGTCCGGGCCGCTTGCCGCCGTCGTACCACGTGGCGCGGACGGTGTCGCCAGCGGTCATTGCCGTGCCGGGAAACTCGTAGCGGATGATCTCCCAGTACGGCCATACTTCCTCATTGAATTCCGGCGCCTCGGCCGTGATGCGAAGCGGTGCGCCGATGCCCAGCCCCATGAATACGGGGTCAAAAATGTGGCACGCGAAATCGCCCAGGGCGCCCGTCCCGAAATCGCGCCAGTCGCGCCACCGATGAGGGTGGTAGAGGGCTGTCTTGAAGGGGCGGTACGGGGCCACGCCAATCCAGAGATCCCACTTCAGAGTCTCCGGGATAGGATCCTCCGCGGCGGGACGGGCAAGGTCCTTGCCGCCGTACCCGTTCGATATCCACGAGTGCCATTCCTTCACCTTGCCGAGGACGCCGTCCTGCATCATCTGGGCTGCGTTGCGATAACAGGCGTGCGCGTGGATCTGGTTGCCCATCTGGGTCGCAACTCCCGCGTGTTCAGCGGCAAGCCGCAATTGCCGGGCCTCGTACACCTCCTGGGTCAGGGGCTTCTCGCAGTAACAGTGTTTGCCCAGCGAGATGGCCGAATACGCCATCGGCGCATGCATATGGTCAGGAGTGCCGACACACACCGCGTCGATGTTGCCCGCCTCCTTGTCGAACAGTTCGCGCCAGTCAAAATACTTTCGCGCTTCCTTGTAGGTGGCCGCAGCCCCGTTCAATGTCGTTTCATCCACATCGCAGATGGCGACAACATCGACTTTGCCGCTGGAGAATACGGCGGCCAGGTCGCTGCCTCCCTGTCCTCCCACCCCTATCGCCGCAAGCTGAAGGTTGCTGTTGGGCGATTGGCCAAGGCTCACCCGGGGAAGGATGAGCGGAGCTGTAAAGGCAAGACTCGAACGTTTCAGGAACGTGCGGCGTGATACCGTGGAAGGCATAGGGTTTCTCCTGCGTTGACGAATTGCGTTCCGCGAAGTATAGGACGGCCATGGTCGCCGTTCAAACAGCTTCTCGCCGGGGGGGCGGAGTCCGGTCGGCCTCTCAATTCCCGCATGGGACCCAAAAAATGGTCCCGCAAATCCCACTGGTCTGGAAGGCCAGAAAATCGATTCCAAAACAGCCGACAGGGCTGGAGGCGCGAAACATAGGCACGCTCAGAGGACGTTCGCGACAGGCCCCGGGGTTTTGCTTCGCAAAACGCGTGGTCCGTCTCTGCTCTCGCCCATCTCCGGCAATAGCCGGGCTTCTTCAGGCGCTCTATCGCCTCCCCCGGTGTCCAATCTCCCTTTGGTTTGACAGGGCACTTCGGCTATGGTAGACACGCTTTCGTCACCGAACCGAGGGGGACCCTGATGCCATGACGCGGCGCGAGCGATTGATGAGGACGCTGGAGGGCAAGCCGGTCGACCGGCCGCCCGTTTGTTTCTACGAAATCAACGCTATCGACGAGGACCCGGACGACCCCGATCCGTTCAACGTGTTCAACGACCCCTCCTGGCTGCCGCTGCTGGATCTTGCCCGGGCGCGAACCGACCGCATTGTTCTGCGGGGCGTTCCTTTCGTGAACGCGCCGCCGGATCCCCTCGAACCTCTCCGCGCCTTCGAGAGATGGGAGGAGAACGAGAGCCGGTTCGAGCGCACCACCTTGCGCGCCGGCGACCGGTTGCTCACCACTATGAACCGCCAGGATCGCGCGGTCTATACGATCTGGACGGTCGAGCACCTCTTGAAGACCGTAGACGATTTCAAGGCGTGGCTTGATTTGCCTCAGGAGGAGTTTGGCGGCACGCCAGACACGACCGAGGTTCTCGCGGTCGAGGAACAATTGGGCGACTCGGGGATTGTCTGTATCGACACCCCCGACCCGCTCTGTCACGTCGCCCCCTTGTTCGACATGGGCACGTACCTCATCGTTGCCATGACGGAGAATGCGCTCATGCACCGCGCCCTCGAGAGAGTCGCCTCGCTTTTGTTGCCGCGCGTGGATGCCGTAGCCAAGGCGCTTCCCGGGCGTTTGTGGCGCATATTCGGTCCGGAATACGCCTCACCGCCTTATCTGCCGCCAAGCTTGTTTGAGGAATACGCGGCCCGTTACGTCACGCCCATGGTCGAGGCAATCCAACGGCACGGCGGCTATGCGCGTGTTCATTCGCACGGGAATTTGCGCGACATACTCGACCACATCGCGGCCACGGGATGCCGCGGCCTGGACCCCATCGAACCCCCGCCTCAGGGCGACGTCACCCTGGCCTATGTTCGCGAACGTTATGGCCAGCAGATGGCACTCTTCGGCAACCTGGAGGTTTCCGACATCGAAAACCTGCCTACGGCCCAGTTTGCCGAAAAAGTGGCCACGGCACTGCGCGAGGGAACGCAGGGGCAGGGCCGGGGACTCGTTGTGATGCCGAGTTCCGCCCCTTACGGCCGCGGCATCTCCCCGCTGACGCTGCGGAACTACCAAGAGATCGTGCGGCAGGTGGAGGCGTTTTCAGGCGCGTAGCAGCATGGTTTCAATCTGAAAGGACACGGTATGCCCGAGAACTCGAATGCCGGCCGTGACAAACTCAAAGCTTCGGCGTTGCTGTTGGCGCTCGCGGGCTGTGTCGCACTCGTGGCATGGATGCAGATGCCCCCCCCGGCGTTGCCGGATACCGCGCCGCCTGAGGCGTTCTCCGCGGCCCGGGCCTTCGTCCACATCAAGGCCACAGCACAGGCGCCCCATCCCAACGGTACGCCCGAGAACCGGGCCGTGCGCGACTACCTCCTCAAGACCCTCGAGGAGATGGGCATGCCGGCGGAAGTCCATCATTGCGTGCGCGACTGGGGCCGTCACGGGACCTACGGAGGCGTCGGGCGCGCCGAGAATGTCCTGGCGCGCATACCGGGCACGGGCAGCGGCAAGGCCTTCGCGCTGATGGCGCATTTCGACTCCGTACCGTATGGTCCCGGCGCGGCGGACGACATGTCGGGCGTCGCAACCATGCTCGAAGTTGCGCGCGCGCTCAAAGCCGGTCCGCCTCTCCAAAATGACGTCATCTTCGTGTTTACCAACGGCGAGGAAGGCGGCCTGCACGGCGCCAAAGCGTTCAGGGAACACCCCTGGGCCCAGGAAATCGGAGTGTTGCTGAACATGGAGGCGCGAGGCACGCGCGGACCCTCCTACATGTTCGAGACGAGCGCCGAAAACGGGTGGCTCATCGCCCAGCTTGCGGCGGCGGGCGTGCCGGCGCGCGCAACGTCGCTGATGTTCGATGTGTACCGGCCGCTCCCGTTCTCGACCGACTTTGACCCGCTGAAAAAGACCATCTCTGGCCTCAATATTGCGTATGTCGACAATTTCGTGTACTACCACACGCCCAACGACTCGCCCGAACGGCTCAGCCTGAAAAGCCTGCAGCATCACGGCGAGTATGCCCTCGGGTTGGCGCGCCATTTCGGAAACACGCCGCTGACGGATACCCGCGCCCCCGACGCGGCCTACTTCGACCTGCTGGGCCGGAAACTCGTCCACTATCCCCTCTCATGGAACACGGGACTTACGGTCCTGGCGCTGGGCTCGTTGTTTCTCGCCGTCTTGGTGGGGTTTGCGCGGAAACGCCTCACCGCCAAAGGGCTGATTCCAGGCGTGCTGGCGTTCTTGCTGGCCGCTCTGGCGGCGTGCCTGGTGTCCGCGGCGCTGCTGGGAATCGCGTGGGTGGCGCGCGGCGGATACCCGCGGATTCTATACGACCAGAATCTGTACGGCGCCGCGATGGCCCTCGCGGCAATAGCCGTGTTCGTATTCATCGAGTGTATAGCATTCGGCCGCGTGACCTGGGAGAACCGTCTGGCGGGCGGACTCTTCTGGTGGGGCGCTCTCTGTGTCGTTCTCATCGTGTACTACCCCGGAGGAGCTTACTTCGCCCAATGGAGCCTGTTCTTTGCCGCGGCGGGTTGTGTCGTGGCCTTCTTCATTGCGCCGAAAACCGAAAGCGGGGTGGCCACCGCGGCGCTCCTGGCCGCCATCTTTGGACTGCCCGGGCTTGTTCTGCAGGTCCAGTCTCTGTTCGGGTTCTTCTCAACACTGACACTGTTGTTCTCTCCGGCGCTCATATTCCTGTTGGCATTCCTCCTTGTCTTGGTGCTCCCGGTATGGGATTTCGCAGTCAGGGCAACCCACGGCCGTTGGCTGGCCGCCCTGGCGGCGCTGTCGCTGTTGCTCTTCGGCGCAGCCATTGCCATCAGCGGCCCCTCCCGGGACCGTCCCGAGTGGGTCTGTCTGTCATACGCGCTTGACCTCGACACGTCCACGGCTTGTTGGATCAGCAGCGACCCCGAACCCCACGAGTGGAACAGCGTCTGCTTCCCCGAGCCGCGGACACGCGCAACGATTCAGGAATATACCCCGTGGGACAAGGCCGAATACATGAAAGCGCCGGCGGCGGTTGCCGCTCTCCCCGGCCCCGAGGCCGAACTGTTGAGAGACGAACAGGAGAACGGCGCCCGCGTCATAACGCTCTTCGTGCGGTCACCCCGGCAGGCGCCTGCGGTGACGCTTTCCACCGAAAATACCATCCTCTCGGGCAAGATCATGGGAATCGATGTGGAAGGCAAAGAAGGCGGCTGGTGGCGCACCATCCACATCCTGCCCCCGGAAGGGGCCGAGGTCGTTCTCCGACTACCCTCATCCTCCCCCCTGCGGCTGAAGCTTGTGGAGCGGTCATATGGCCTGCCGCCGGTTGAGGGATTGCCGCCGCGTCCCGACAGCGTCGTCGGCGAACCCAACACCACGCTGGACCACCACCGCCAACTGCGCGGCAACCATGTGTTGATTGCCCGTACCTTCGAGTTTCCGCCAGCAGCAACCGGCGCGGCGGGGCGGTGAGAATATGCCCGAGTGAATGTGTATTGTTGGGGCGTATCCGTCTCGTGGGTTACAATTCGCAGAGGGTGTTCCGCGGCAGCCAAGACGGTCTTGTATCCAAACAGGCCTCTCAGCACGACCTGGGGAGCACTGAGCTGTGCCGGTCTCGTGTTTGCAATGCAACGGGGGCATATGGTAAGATTTTTTCCGCTCAACAAGACTGTCTACCCGTAGCTCAATTGGATAGAGCGCTTGGCTACGGACCAAGAGGTTGGGGGTTCGAGTCCCTCCGGGTAGGCCATGCCGGTTCGCGCGCAACATCTTCGTAGAAAGTTGTTGCGCGCTTATTTAACTGTCTTCACCTTGAATGCTCTTTTGCGTAGTATGGTCGCGTGGCCGGGGTAAAACCAAGGTATCGCGAAGCGGAACGGCGCGGTCTGTCTCCGGCCAGACCCTGAGGTAGGTACGATGGATTGGGCGGAATTGGCGGAGTGGGTGAGCCGGGTGAAGGAGTCTGACCTGCCGGCGCCTCCAATTGCCCTGACCTCAGCGATTCGAATCCATGACGTAAGCCGCTATCTCGCAGCACTGCGCGGCGAGGTGGCCAAGGGCGCCGATACCGCCCGCGCCCGCACGGGCGCACTCGAACGCGAAGTCAGCCGCCTCATGAAGCTCGCCAGCACTCTCCCGAGCGCGCCCATCGGCAAAGCGCCTGCCGAGGCCATCCAAGTCCGAGAGCCTTGCAAGCCCGATGCTGATTCCCCGCCCGGCCCTTCGGGATCGGTGATTGTGGCGTTCGATTTCGAGACCACCGGCTTGTATCCCGACGAAAGCGACATCATCGAGATAGGCGGCGTGAAGTTCACCCCGACAGGCGAGGTCGCCGGACGGTTCGAGCGGTTTGCGAATCCCGGCTGCGCGATCCCGCCCGAAAGCACCGCGGTCTCGGGAATCACGACCGAGATGGTGGCGGGAGCCGAACCGCCGCTCACGGTGCTTGAAGCCTTCATCGAATGGGCGGGACCCAATGCGGTCTACGTGGCGCACAACGCCGCGTTTGATGCAGGGTTTCTCGAGGCCACCTACACAAAAGCGCGGCGGAAATGCCCCCCGCTCAAGGTGGCGGATACGCTCGAGTGGGCGCGGTCTCTCGGCCTGAGAACGCCAAACTACAAGCTCGGCACGTTGTTGGACTACTACGGCAAGAGCACGGAGGGCCTGCACCGCTCGATGGCCGACGCTCACGGCGTGATGGAACTCGTGCTGCAATTTATCGAGGGACACTTGACCCCGCTGGACGAGGTCCTGCGCTGGGCCAAGCCTCTTCCGCTTCCGGCCGCCTGGCGGCGATAGGTCAGGGCACTGTCAGTTGACGCCGTGCCGCGTACGGCAACGCCCCCGAAAGAAGCGCTCAGAACGGCAAAAACCCACGGATGTGAATTCAGAAGCGTTGTCGCATGCGGCGGGCTATGAGGCCGCCAAGTCCCAGACCCAGGAGGCTGAGCGATGTGGGCTCAGGCACGATCGGTTCGCCGCACTCACACCATTGCCAGCCCGCAAGGTCTCCCATGAAGGCGTAGCCTTCGACGTAGGACGAGTCGGCCAGATAATTGTATTCGTCGAGATAGACCTCTTGGGAAGTCTCCATGTTGGCCCAGAAAAACGGGTAATTGCCGAAGTAGGTATCGCCAGACAACTGGGCAAACACAGCCGTGTCGCTGTACGATGCGTAGGCCGGATTGTCGCTTTCCGTTGGACTCGCCGCAAACAGCTCGAACGACGTGTAAGCGCCTTGGCACCCGTTCGCGTCACCGCGCAGCAAGACGCTCGCGGATGGACGCACATAGGTGTAGCCGCCGGTGAAACCCGCGGCGGTATACAGTTCCGTAGAGATCCCGTCGTCAACCTGCCACCATAGGACGCTCCCCGTCCCATACAAGTCGTACGTGAGCAGCGCGGGATCCTCGGTGTAGAAGAGCGTATCCAATTGAACGCACACCTGAAGAGTGATGTCAAACGGGTCGCCCTCTCCCCAGTCATACTGCTGCGTATCCGGGTCGTGGAGGGCCCAGTTGAACCATGCCGAACCCTCAAACGTGAGAAGAATCCCCTCGGCATAAGCCCCCGATACCCCGAATGCGAGCACCAAGGCTGCAAAAAACGCTACTCCGCGTGCCATAATAGACTTCCTCCGCTTGTGAATGGCCCCTACTAGCGAAAATAGACCACCACCGTTGAGATAGGCAAGTACTGTGCCGAAACATGCGGCGCACGCTAAGTAGTTGTTTTTAAAGGGCTTACGGCGCGATGGCCCATGCCCTCGGCGATTGACATGTTGTCCCCGCAGGATTAAAAGTTATGCACTCTTGACCAATTAATATACAGCGGCCGACCGCTCTTACGCAGCCACTGGAAAGGGTTATTCCGGGTTCCTGTACGGCTTGCAGGGGACCCTCGCCTCGCGAGAATGCGGGTGATAGACTTGTCTCAAATCTGCAATAGCCCGAGGAAGAAAGCCCATGGAGAATAAGCTGCGGGTAACACAAGGGGATATCCTGCGCGGACTGCAGGAACTTGGTATCCGGCCGGGGGACGTGGTGTACGCGCATTCGTCGCTGAACGCGTTCGGCTATGTCGACGGCGGGGCGGACGCGGTCGTCGATGCGTTGTTGGCGGCGGCCGGGCCGGAGGGCACGGTTGCATTGCCTGCGTTTACCTGGGAACGCAACCATGCCAAACCGGTAGTGGTGTTCGACGTGGCAAACGACCCCAGCGAGGCGGGCCGCATCACGGAGGTGTTCCGGCGGCGTCCCAGCGCTGTCCGCAACGAACACGTGTGCCATTCGACTGCGGCGCCGGTTGCGCGAAGCCGGAATCAGGGTCCTGATCGCTGGACAGGAAAGACCTCGTTGGAGGGATCTTATTGTCTCCATAGAGACAAGAACGAACTCACACGGAGACACAGGGAACACGAAGATTGAATCCTCCGGAACAGAATGCGATAGGAAGCATCATTGTGGATTGCGCGGTGGCGCTTCATCGAGAGACGGGTCCCGGGCTGTTGGAAACAGTGTACGAAGCGGTTCTTGCACGCGATTTGGAGGCCCGGGGTCTGCGCGTGGCGCGGCAAGTTCCCATCCCCATCGAGCTTCGCGGCATCCGGTTCGACGAAGGGTTTCGTGCGGACCTCATCGTGGAGGATACCGTTCTTGTGGAACTCAAATCCGTGGAGAAGGTGACGAAGGCACACCATAAGCAGCTGTTGACGTATCTGCGGTTGACGGGTATCAGACTCGGCTGTCTACTCGACTTCGGCGAGGCGTCGATGAGGAACGGCATTTCCCGCATCATAAACGGAGACGTCGCGTAGATTTCGCTTCCGCGCGCGCGCCATTTCTCCCATGTCCTTTGCGTTTTTGTGTGAGTTTCCCCAGTCGTCGTCTTTTCCGGATTAGGGGCCTGCATTTCGCTTGAAACCGCCCCAGCGGGATGATTACCATAACGTCTCCAGCGTCTCTTGTCGGAAGGTTCCGCCCTTCGCAGCCGTGATAAGGGCAGCGGGAATTACGAAGAGTTTTCACAAGTCAACGCTCAGCATGAAAGCCAAGGAGAGGAGTACTCATATGGCAGAACGAGTCTACAATTTCGCCGCGGGCCCGGCCGCTTTGCCCTTGCCGGCTCTCGAGGAGGCCCGCGAGCACTTTCTGGTGTTGCCGGGGGCCGGGGCGTCGGTGATGGAGATCAGTCACCGGTCCAAAGAATTCCTGGCGATCATCGAGCAGGCCCAGCAGAATTTCCGTACCTTGCTCAACATCCCCGACAACTACCGCGTGCTTTTTCTTCAGGGCGGGGCATCTCTGCAATTCATCATGGCCCCCATGAACTTCCTCCAGAATTCCGGCAAACCCGCTGATTACGTCCTTACGGGTTCCTGGGGCAACAAGGCCATGAAGGAAGCCAAACGCGTAGGCAATGTTCGCGTCGCGTGGGAGGGGAAGGCCGAGAAATACGTTCGTGTGCCCAAGCAAGACGAATTGGACCTGGATCCCGGCGCGGCGTATGTGCACTTCACGTCGAACGAGACCATTGAAGGCGTCGAGTTTTTCGAAGAGCCCGACACGGGGAGCGTGCCGCTGTTCTGCGACGCCTCGTCAGACATTCTGTCGCGGCCGATTGACGTTTCGAAGTATGGGATTCTCTACGCCGGCGCCCAGAAAAATGTCGGCCCGTCGGGTGTAGCCGTGGTTATCATCAGCGACGAGATGCTGGCACGCGTGCCGGAGAACCTCCCGGCGATGCTGGATTACAAGAACATAGCCGAGAACGCCTCACTTTACAATACCCCGCCGACCTTCACCATCTACATGGTCATGCTCGTGACCAAATGGCTCATCGAAGAGATCGGCGGTTTGGACAAGATGTATGCGATCAACAAGCAGAAGGCCAAGATGCTGTACGACGTCATCGATGGCAGCGGCGGCTTCTACAAAGGTCACTCGCAGGTCGATTGCCGTTCCATCATGAACGTTACGTTCCGCCTGCCCAGCGAGGAACTCGAGGCCGCGTTCATCAAGGAAGCCGGGGCCAATGGTCTTGCCTCGCTTAAAGGACACCGCTCCGTCGGGGGCTGCCGCGCATCCATCTACAACGCCGTTCCGGTTGAGGGCGTCAAGGCTCTAAGTGACTTCATGAAGGCCTTCATGTCCAGGAACGGATGATTTCGAGGGCGATTCTGTCGGTAATTCAAGCGCGCGGCGGCGTACAAGCCCCGCGCGCTCGTCTTATCACCAGCCGCTATGCTCCGTCTGGAGGCTTGTTCCCTGCCGCTGGAGCAAACCATTCGAGAGCCGGATCATCTGGCGCGAGACGGGTCACGTCCATCAGGTCCGCGATGAACTCGTCATTGTCGCCTGCCCGCTCGGGGTTCACGTATTCCCACACGATCTCTTTTTGGGGGGTGACCTCGAAGGCGCGGCCCCTGTTCGACTCCGTTATGAGCGTGTTGCCGTTCGGGAGCCGTTGGGCGGCTCCGCAGGTCTTCGTGAAGAACGGGTGCGCGGCGTCCCCCTCATATACCCACAACACTTCCTGGGTAAACGGATTCAGCTCGATAACCTTGGACGATTCGTCGGTGGCGAAGTTGTCGAATACGATGAGGTCGCCCTCGGACAGAAGCTGTGGATTATGCTGATGGCGCCACATGCTCGTCAGGCCCCACACCAGCGCCTGCTTTTCGGGCTCGAGGATTCCAACGAAGCTCTGCTCATGAAGGGAAATCAGGAGGTTTCCGCGTTTGAACGCGGACCCTTCAGCCTCAAATTGTCCGTCCAGCACCTGCAAATCGTTGGTGTGCAGGACGTCGATGGGCTGTTCTTTGCGTTTCAGCCATTCCGGCCGGATGATTTGGCGAAAAGGCGAGTTCATGACGCATTCGAAGACCGACACGCGGCGCAGCTCGGTTCCGTCGGGCTGCATGACGACGATGTCGTCGTCGTAACATGTGAGACTGGGGCTGATCTCGGGCAGAGTGCGCTGGTGTCGGCAAAGCGCAAGAACGGTGCCGTCGTCCCACGGCTTCGCCACGTGATGAAACATTTCGCGTTTTGCCCAGAGCACATTCGAGTCGCGATCGAGCTTGATCAGCCCCGAGTTCTCGAAAACCGCCAGAAGGTCCCCGTTGGGATACAGAAACGCACGGCGAAAGAAGCCCTGGTATTGAGACAAAGCCTCGGCGCCGGGCCATACCTCGTCGTACTTCTTCTGCCAGGCATGCAGGACGGTCCCGTCCATCGCCATGAGCGCGGCCTGGGCATCGTGCGCCGACAGAACCAGATTCAGCCCCGGCTGGGCGCGGCCGGCATCATGCACCGTCACGCCCTCTTGCGCTGGCGGCGCGGTGGACCCGCTGACGTATCCCAGCGCCATGATCTGCTGGAGCTGCTCTTCCTGTTCGGGGGATAGAACCGCGGCCCGATCGTTCGGCAACGGCCTTCTTACCTCCTCGCGCTTCGATTCGGCCAATTTCCGGATCGGCTCCGGTACCAGCTGAACCGCTCCCGCAAGGCCTCCCGCTTCCCACACCACCATCAGCGCCGAGACGAACCCTACCAGGGCTCCGATGAACAGAATGACAATCAGGGCGAGCACGCGCGTTACCCGAAACCGCGCCGGTTTGTCAGGAGCACTCTTCATACACGGTAGTCTCTTTCAACGGTTGTCGAGGCCCACACCGCACTTCAGAATATCATTGAATGTCCGCATTTTCAGCCGCGGGCCGTCAGGAAGAGGCCGCTGAACGCTATATAACAGCCCACGATGCCCACCACGAACAATGCCCACCAGAAGGCCACGTTGCGGTACCAGGGCGAACCCAGGTCCTTGAAAGCCGCCAGGGTTCGCCAGTTGATGGTCACCTCGTCCGTGGTCTTTTCAGGCGGCGCGGGGGGCGTGACCAGGCTCAACAAGAACATCAATAGCACGCAAAACAGCCAGTTGTACACCGAGCGCAGCGTGAATGCGGTTCCGCTCTCAAGCCAGTATTTGAACACCACGAATTCGAGAAAGAGCCCGAACGTGATTCCCGCCGGGATGGTGACCGTTGCCGCGATGGGCGTGGCCCGTTTCCACAAGATGCCGATCAGGAACACGGCGGCGAACGGCGGCGCAAAATACGCGTACAGGTTCTGAATATAGTAAAAGACTCCCTGGCCCAGCCACCCGATGAACGGCGCAATGGCCATCGCGATTACCAGCACCGCCGTGCTGACCCATTTGCCCATTTTGACCAGACTCTCCTCGGAAGCCCCGGGATTGATGAACTTCTGATGAATGTCCAGCGTGATGATGGTCGAGGTCGAATTGAGCACCGAGTCGATAGTCGAATTAATCGCTCCGAACAGGGCCGCCAGTAAGAGGCCTCGGGTTCCCGAGTGTAAGAGTTTGGTTACCAACACCGCATAGGTCTGATCGACCTGCAGCGGCCCGGTGACGCCGGGTTCCATCGCGAAATAGATCAACCCGGGGATCACTACGATGAGGGGCAGGAGGATCTTTATGAATCCCGCGAAGATGATGCCCATCCGGGCGTGCCAGTCGTTTTTTGCCCCGAACACGCGCTGGATCATGAACTGGTTGATGCAGTTGTACCAGATGCTGACTGAGAGCCATGTCAGCAAGATTCCCTGCCACGGCACCAGCTTGTGCGAAAACGGCTGAAAGACCTGCAGCCTGTTGTAATGGTCCCGGCCGACGAGCTCCTGCGCGGCGCCGTCGATGGCCGCTTTCCATGCGGCGCCTTCGCCCAGGTTGCGGGCGACCATGACGTCCCATCCCGCGATGAGCCCGTCGCCGTTTCCCAAGTACGCGAGGCCGAGGAAGGTTACCATGACGCCGCCGATGATCATGACGATGACCTGGAACAGGTCGGTCCACGCAACCGACCGCAGACCGCCGTAGATGGCATAGCTCCCGGCGATGACGCCTGTGCCCACGACGCACAGCACCAGCGTCGAAACCTCCACGCCCCCAAGGGCAACCGTATCAGGCCATGCGAACACGGCCTTCAGGCCGACCGCTGCGGCATACAACACCGCCGCCAGGAACGCCGTGATGTTGGCTACCACCGTCAACACGGCGAACATCAGGCGGCAGGCTGCGTTATAGCGCCGCTCGAGGAATTCCGGCGCGGTGAACACGCGGCTCTTCAACAGGAAGGGGATGAAAAACCATACGAGGACCGAAAATGCGAAGATGTTGCCCCATTCCCATTGGGCCACGCAGATTCCGTAGGTGTAGGCGGCCGCGACCATTCCAATGAAATGTTCGGTCGAGATATTGGCCCCGATGAACGAAGCTCCGACTACGTACCATGGCAGAGTCCGCCCCGCGAGGAAATAGTCCTCCGACGAACGTTTCTTTGTCGTACCGACGGCGAATCCCAACACGACGACCACCGTGAAATAGCTGACGATAATAAGGGTGTCGAGGCCCGAGAACTGTGTCATATGCCAACCATCCCGATTCTGGCATCTGCCGGGGCAGAGCTACCGAACATCAAACCGTTCCGCAATTCCCATGACTTCGTAGACTTTCCTGGAGAAGGCAAATTCGCTGCTTGCGGCATCCACCCCGAGCGGCTGATTTCCGTATCCGACGGCCTCGACAATAGCCACCCAAGCGGGGGCAGCCAATGCCGCGGCCTGCGCCACGTCGGCGGCTTTCAGGATATCGGGCACGCACAGCCACAACGGCTGGGGTTGGTCATTCTCGATGAAGAACCGGAAACTGCCCAGAGGTTTCACCGCGTCAACGTGCTCGAATCCGCCTCCCAACGCCGCCGCGAACAGTGCCAGGACCGCGGAAGGGCCGTTTCCGATACAGCGTAGACGCGCAGCGTCGACATCAGCACGCGATTGCAGATACCGCGCCGCCTGAAGCACGTCCCACACGCGTTGCGCAAACAGCGGCCGCCCCAGGTGGACGCTGTCGCTCACAATTTGGTTTTCGGGGTAGGAGCCCATGGTTTCGCCCATGCCCCGCGCGTCGAGGGCAAGCACGCGCCAGCCTTCATCCAGCAGCTTCCGGGCCCGTACGTCGTCCCGCACCTCGAGCTTGTTGCCCCCCAGGTAAAGCGCGGCCGGCGCCTTTCCGCTGGCCGTTGCGGGCTGTAGAAGCAGCGCAGCCACCTCGATGCCGGGCTCGGTCGCGATCGCCAGTGTTTCGACGCGGCGCCCATCCCAGTCAAACGTGCCCGCCGTGCGGGTCTCGGGCGCGGATTCCGCCGGACGGCCCCCGAACACCTCCCAGATGGCATTGCGCAGAGCATCAGCCTGCTCCTCCCACGCCGCGTTGTCACCGGGCGGCGTGTTGTAGGCCGCGCGCAAGGCCTCCGCGCGTTTCCGGTTCAATGTCACGACGGTCTCCGACTCCGCGGGAATCGGATTGCCGTCGAAACACAGCATGTCCGGAGATTTGGGGTCTTCGAGCTCGAATTGCGCCTCTTTGACGGGGCTGCCGTCGCCTTTCCCGAGAAGCCACTTGCTCATCCAGCCGTATCCGGCCTCGCGAAGAGGGTCCGACCAGCCGTGCCCCAGAGGCACGTCGATATTGACCATGCGGTCGGCCGCATCATGCATGGCATAGATACGGCGTGCGCGCTCGCACGTCAGCCGCACGCCCGCGATGGGGAAAATCTTGTCTTCTGCGCCACTGCCCGACAAGAACGGCCGGGGCGCGTTCAAGCCGATGATTTCGAATTCCTCCATGTGATTGAGGATGCCCGGCAGATGGTTGCAGATGCAGTGGTTGCCCCCGTCGCGAATCCAGTCCTCGTATGAACACACGAAACAGAAGGACGCCGCCGCGGAGAAGCGCTCCTCGAGCGGCATGGTATAGAACGTGTTTTCGCCGCCGCCTGAGTTTCCGGTGAGGCCCAGGCGCTTGGGATCCACGTCCGGCCGCGTCAGCAGGTAGTCCACCGCCCGCATGGTATCCCATACGATCATCCCTTCGTTGGTTTGTCCCACAAGCAGGGACCCGTACCCCATCAGATGATCGAAACCGGGCGCTTTGCGTTCGCCCTGCCCGATCGGGTCGTATCCAAGCACGATGCACCCCAGGCGCAACAGCCCGAGCTGGGCGCGCATATACAGCGCGTAGTTCTTGCCGTCGTCCATGGCGTGTCCCGGGACCACCACGATGGCCGGCGCGGGCAATTCGACGCCCTTGGGAACGTACACGTTCGCCGTCACCAGGAAGTTGGGCCGGCTCTCGAACACCACGTTCTCGATGAAATACTCCGGACGCTCCGCCCGCCCCGTTACCCGCGCGTTCAGGGGCGTTTTTTCCGGCATCGGGTCGAGCCCCAGCGCCCTGGCCAGTTCGTGCTTGACGCCGGACGCACGCGCATCCCACTCCGCCTTGTCCTTCGGGTCGGTGCGCTGCCGCGCCTTGGCGCAGCACGCGTCGATGACGAAGCGCAGGGCGTCGGCCTGTTCCGGGATTTCTCCGCCAAACACATGCCACAGGCGGTCCGCCTCGCCGGGAGCCCCAGCCGGTTCGTTTGCTGGCGCCGCGGCCTCCGCGCCCCATGCGCAGACCGACAGGCACACCGTTGACAAAAGCACACACGCCAGTCTCAGAGATATGAATGCAGACATCCCCAATGGCTTCCCTTCCACGTGCCCCCCGGGCTTATCGACGCTAATAGTAGCCTTTTCCCGCATCGGAGTGAAAGAGTGAGGGCCTGGAAAGGGATTAACCCCGGTGAGCAAAGCCAGGAGCGAGACGGGTCTGTCCCGAATCTCCGGCCACTCACCATCCTCCACATGTCTCATTCGCAGCATAAGCCCCATTGCCTCCACTTGAAAACACCCCGCGAAAATCGGGATAATCCTGGTATTACCGCCTTGAAGCGCCCTCCGGCGCATTTCTATAGACCCGAACACACGACGCTAAGGATAGTCTTTGTTATGAGCGACCATGCATTCGAGCCGGTGCCGTCCCCGTTCAACTTCTCGGAGGCCGAAAAGGATATCATCCGGTTCTGGAAAGAAAACCGCATCTACCACAAGAGCCTCGAGGCGCGTAAAGGGGCTCCCGAATTCGTGTTCTATGAAGGTCCTCCCACGGCCAACGGCATGCCGCATCCCGGCCACTGTCTCACGCGCACCATCAAGGATATTTTCCCGCGTTACAAGACCATGACGGGCTATTTCTGCGAGCGCAAGGCGGGCTGGGATACCCATGGTCTCCCCGTTGAAATCGAGGTGTGCAAGGAACTCGGTATCATCGACGGCGGCAAGGCAGCCATCGAGGAGTACGGCGTCGAGAAATTCAACCGCACGTGCATTGAATCGGTGTTCCGTTATCAGCGCGAATGGGAGGAACTCACCGACCGCATCGGGTTCTGGGTCGATCTCGAGCAGGCTTACATCACCTACCACCAGAGCTACGTCGAAAGCGTCTGGTGGGCCTTGAAACAGTTGTTTGACAAGGGTCTGCTTTACCAGGGGCACAAGGTGGTGTGGTGGTGGGCTCAGGGCGGCACCGCCCTCTCGGCCGGCGAAGTCGGCGAAGGCTATCGCGACACCGACGACCCCGCCATCACGGTCCGCCTGCGTCTGCCCAAAGCCAGCCGCAAGGCGCTGGGCATCGACAATCCGAATGCCAGCCTGCTCATCTGGACCACTACCCCATGGACCCTGTCGAGCAACTGCGCGGCAGCCGTGGGTCCCGACATTGAATATGCCGCCGTGAGTCATACCGCCGGGTCCGGCGAGGAAATCCTCATCCTCGCGCTGCCCTTGGTGGAACGGTATTTCGGTGAGCATGCCAATGTGGTCAAGATCTTCAAGGGACTCAACCTGCTGGGCCTGAAATACCAGCCCCTCTTCGATTACGGCATTCCGGCCACGGTTGACGGAAGCAAGGAAGCGGACAAGTATTGGGAGGTCATCCCCGGCGATTTCGTTGACCTCGAGACCGGTACCGGCATCGTCCACATTGCCCCGGCGTTTGGCGAAGATGACTACCGTGTCTGTCAGGAGCTGGGCATCGGGTTCCTGTGTTACGTTAGACCCGACGGCACGTTCGATGAACGCGTCACCGACGTCGATCCCTACGACCAGACCCCGTTTGCGGGACAGTTCTGCAAGGATGCCGACAAGGGCCTCACCCGGTTCCTCAAGGAGAACGGCGCGATCCTCAAACACGAGCAGTACCGTCACGCATACCCATTCTGCCCGAGGGCCGATGACGACCCTCTGATCCAGTACGCCCGCCGGAGCTGGTTCATTCGTACGTCGCAGTTCCGGGACGAGTTTCTGGCGAACAACAAGCGCATCTACTGGCAGCCGGAACACATCCGCGACGGCCGTTTCGGCAACTTTCTCGAGAATAACGTCGACTGGGCCATCTCGCGCGAACGCTACTGGGGCACGCCGCTGCCCGTCTGGGTCTGCGAGAAAACCGGCTATATGGAAGCCGTCGGCTCGTACGCGGAGCTGATGTCCAAGCCCGGCGTCCAGGGCGTCGACGTATGGGAAAAGGCCAAGGCCGCGAACCAGGGCCTGGTCGACCACCTCAAGATCCATAAGCCTTACATCGATGCGGTGACCTACCAGAGCCCGAAGGACCCCTCCGCGCGCATGCGCCGCGTGCCCGAGGTCATCGACGTGTGGTTCGACGCGGGCTGCATGCCCTTTGCCCAATGGGGGTATCCGCATGTCCCCGGCAGCGACAAGCAGTTCACCGAGCGGTTTCCGGCGGATTTCATCAGCGAAGCCATCGACCAGACCCGTGGATGGTTCAACGCTCTTCTGGTAATCAGCACCATCGTTCACGGGAAAGAGAAAGCGAACTATCCTCATCCGTTCAAGAGCTGCATCTGCCTGGGCCACATCATGGGCGAAGACGGTCTGAAGCTGTCGAAACGGCTCAAGAACTACCAGGAACCCAATCTGTTGTTTGAGAAATACAGCGCGGACGCTCTCCGGTGGAGCTTCTTTGCCAAGAACCCTCCCACCAGCACGGGCCGTCTTTCCGAGCGCAACGTTGAAGAGGCCCAGCGCGAACTGCTCATCCGCTGGTATAACGTTTACAGCTTCTTCGTCATCTACGCCAACCTCGATGGTTTCGATCCGTCAAACGCGCCGGCGGCGTTTCTCGAAGTCATGGACCTTGATCCCTCTGATGCGTCCGGAAACGGCGGAGATGCCCCGTATCTGCCTCGCGACGAGCGCGCCGAACTCGACCAATGGATCCTTCACGAACTCGATCGCACAACTCTCGACATACGCGAAGCCATGGAATCGTACGGCTGCAACCCGGCCGCGCGCAGCATCCAGGCGTTCGTGGAAAGCCTTTCGAACTGGTATGTGCGTCGCAGCCGCGACCGTTTCTGGGCCAGCGGGTGGAGCGCCGACAAGGCTAACGCGTACTGGACCCTGTACGAGTGCCTGTTGAAGCTCGCGCAGTTGGCCGCGCCGTTCGTGCCGTTCTTCTCGGAAGTCACGTGGCGCAACCTGCGGAGGCCATTGCCCGGCGCTCCCGAAAGCGTGCATTTGACGTCGTATCCCCAGGCCCTTCGAGCCGCGATAGACCTGGAGCTTCTTGAGCAGATGGCCGCCACGCGGGAAGCCGTCACTCTGGGGCTCAGCGCCCGCCGCACGGCCAACATCAAGGTCCGGCAGCCGCTTGGATTGTGCGAGCTCGTCCTCAGCAGCGGCGAACTGCGGTCGGGCCTCGAAAAGCACATTGAACTCATCAAGAGCGAGTTGAACGTCAAGGAAATCGCCTTCACCGAGGATCCCGACGCGTATGTCTCGTTCGAACTCAAACCCAATTTCAAGATCCTCGGTCCCCGGCTCGGGAAAAAAGTGAAATCCGTCGGGAAGGCCCTTGCCGAGGGAGATACCGCTGCCATGTGCGCGCAGCTGCAGGGTGGCACGTTAACCCTCGACCTGGACGGCGAGCCCGTGGAATTGACCAGCGAGGACGTGGAGGTCCGCCTCACACCCAAGGAGGGGTTCGCGGCGGCGCAGGGCCGCCAAATGGTCGCGGTCATCTCGACCGAGATCACCGAAGCCCTGCGCCAGGAGGGCTGGGTCCGCGAATTCATCCGCTGCGTGCAGGACATTCGCAAGGACTTGGGACTGGCGTATGACGCCCACATCTCCGTGGCCGTCAAGACCGAAAGCCGTGACCTGGCCGGCGTTCTGTCCGCGTTTGAAGACAAGATCGCGGGTGAAGTTCTCGCCGACACATTCATCGTCAACGCCGATTCGGCAGTGGATGGCAAACAGATCGAGATCGACGATTTGCCCGCCACTGTATCGGTCATCGGGCAATAGGTTCACTCAGAGGCCGATTGACAGGCCGCCAGTGCTACGTATCGCCTCGATGGAGCGCCGTAGTCGGGGCCGGTTCCGCCGGATCGAGCCGGCAGCACCATGCAGCCAGCACTTTCAGCCCGGACCACGCCGCTCATAACCTGTATGCCCCATTCCGCCGGGTTGATGTTGCCGCCGGGTGTGCCTACACTACCTGTCCATGGGTGTGTCTGGAGCCGCAAGCGTGGGGAAGGGGGCGCTCTTAATGAAACCAATTGCGCGCATGATGGCCGTTCTATTGACAGTGGCGGCGCTGGCGGCGCAGGCGCCTGCCCGTGAGCCCGAGTACGGCTTCGTGGTGCTCGAGAATGTCATGGCCCCCATGCGCGACGGCGTGCGCCTCGCGACGGACATCTATCTGCCCGCCAAGGACGGTCAACCGGTCGAGGGGAAGTGGCCGGCCATTCTCACGCGGACGCCCTACAACAAGAACGGAAACAAAGACTCGGGACAGTATTTTGCCGAACGCGGCTATGCGTTCGTGGCGCAGGATACGCGCGGCCGGTACGCGTCCGAGGGCGTCTGGCACATGCTCACCGATGACGGGCCTGACGGATGCGATACGGCCGCCTGGCTCGAAGCTCAGGCTTGGTCGGATGGCCAGCTCGGGATGCTCGGCACCTCGTACGTTGGAGGCACGCAGCACGCCATGGCCATGGCCAATCCACCCCAGCTTAAGACAGTTATCCCGGTGGACGCGATGTCGAATCTCGGCTATGCCAGCATGCGCAATGGCGGGGCATTCGAGTTGCGGTTCTGGAACTGGATTCATCTCAACGCGGCCCGGGGGAGCCGGCAGTCGCGCGACCCCGCCACGCGGGAGCTTCTTCAGCAATTGGCCGACAACCGCGTCGAGTATCTGTACAACATGCCGCTCCGCAGAGGAATGACGCCCCTGCGCATGGCGGAGGAATACGAGGACTGGCTGGTAGGCGCGCTTGAACACGGGGGCAACGTCGATTACTGGCGGCAGAACAACATCCGCGACTATCCCGAAACGTACAAAGACATCCCCGTGTACCTCGTGGGGGGGTGGTACGATTCGTGGGGAGGCAACACCACGGCGAATTACCGGGCCTTGAGCACTCATATCAAGGGCCCCGTCTACCTCATCATGGGGTCATGGATCCATGGAGCGCAGGGGAAATCCACCCACGGCCAGGTGAATTTCGGGCCTGACGCCGCCATCGCGGACCCGCTCGAGTGGCGTCTCGAGTGGTACGACCACTGGCTTAAAGGCCTGCAATCCAAGGTCACCCGAAAAGAAGCCCCGTTCTCGTCGGCCGTGCGCATATTCGTCATGGGAACAGGCAGCGGGGCGAAAGACGGGCAGGGTCTCCTTGACCACGGCGGTTACTGGCGCGACGAACCGGAGTGGCCGTTGGCGCGGGCCGTTGTTACCGCGTTTCACCTTCAGCCCGGCGGCGGTCTGGCCACGGAGGCGCCACCGCAGGATGGCGGCGCGACGAGTTTCGTGTTTGAGCCGCGCAATCCCGTGCCTACGATCGGCGGGCAGACATCGTCGGGCAACGACATCCTTGTTCAGGGCGCACGGGATCAGCGTGGCGGCGAGCACGTCTGGAACTGGCAGAAGCCCGTGCCGTTGTCGGCGCGCAACGACGTCCTCGTGTTTCAGACAGCGGCTCTTCCGGAAGACATCGAGGTGACCGGCGAACTGGAGGTGGAATTGTGGATTTCTTCCTCGGCGCCGGACACCGATTTCACGGCGAAACTGTTGGATGTGTATCCGCCCGGCAGCGATTATCCCGACGGATTCGATCTGATTATCGGCGACGGCATCATCCGCACACGGTTTCGCGACTCGCTCAAGGAGGAGAAGCTCATGGAGCCCGGGACGGTCTATCCGGTCCGGATCGCCCTGTATCCCACCTCGAACGTCTTTAAGAAGGGCCACCGCATTCGCGTCGACATATCGAGCAGCAATTTCCCGCGGTTCGACGTCAACCCGAACACAGGCGAGCCGCTGAATCAGAACCGGCGCGTACAGGCGGCGGTCAACAGTGTCGAGCACAATGCCGCGCATCCCTCGCGCATCCTGCTGCCGGTTGTGCCGCCGGTCACCGGAGGCTGAATGCGCTCGCGCGAAACGCAATCGGTCACGAGATTTGGGCGCCCGTGCCGCACAGTGGTCCACGGAAGCAGGGGCTCAACATCAGGAGGTGGCGGAACATGGCCGGACATCGAGAAACTGCAGGCATTCTGGCGGTTTTGGGGCTGTGCTGGCTCGCCCTTCAGGCCGTAGCCGGGGAATCGGACGCTCAGGGCCCGTACCAGCCCGAATGGCCGTCGCTTATGACCCACAGCGAAGCCCCCGACTGGTTTCGCGACGCCAAGTTTGGCATTTACTTCCATTGGGGCGTCTACTGCGTGCCGGCGTTCGGCAGTGAATGGTATCCCCGCGACATGCACCTCACCGGCAAGCCCGAGTACAGACACCACGTCGAAACGTATGGTGAACCCAGCGAATTCGGCTACCACGACTTCGTTCCCATGTTTAAGGCCGAGCATTTCGATCCCGAGGCATGGGCGGATCTCTTCCAGAAAGCCGGGGCGCGGTTCGCCGGACCCGTTGCCGAGCACCACGACGGGTTCTCCATGTGGAACAGCGCCCTTACCCCCTGGAACGTGGTCAACAAGGGTCCCCATCGCGACATCATGGGCGAATTGGCAACAGAGATCCGAAAACGCGCCATGCGCCTCGTGGTAACCTTCCACCACGCCCGCAACAACCAGCACATGGTCAACAAGGGCGGCAACCTGGTCTGGGAAGGCCACTATCCTCGAGTAGAAGGGTGGCCCACGGTCTCCGAGGACCCCGAACTCCGCCTGCTCTACGGCAACATCCCGCGGCGCCAGTTCCTCGAGTTGTGGAAGGGAAAACTGTTCGAGGTCATCGACAATTACCAGCCCGACATTATCTGGTTCGACTCCTGGCTTGACGAAATTGACGAAAGCTGCCAGACACAGTTCCTCGCCCACTACTTCAACCGCGCCAGCGAGTGGGGAAAAGACGTCGTGGTCACCTGCAAACAACGGGACCTTCCCCTCGAGGTTGCCGTGGAAGATTTCGAAAAGGGCCGCGCCGACCAGTTGACCAGGGAAGCCTGGCTCACCGATGACACCATCAGCTACGGCAGTTGGTGCTATACCCAGGACCTCAAGATCAAGCCCACTCGCGAGGTGTTGCACGTCCTCATCGACATTGTCAGCAAAAACGGCCAATTGCTCTTGAACATCTCGCCCAAAGCCGACGGCACCATCCCCGAGGACCAGCAACAGGTCTTGCTCGGGATTGGCGAGTGGCTGGGCCGGTTCGGAGAGGCAATCTACGGTACCCGTCCGTTCACCGTCTATGGCGAAGGGCCCACCCAGATGAACAAGGGTGGTCACTTTGTGAAAACCGATCTCGGATATGGTCCGCAGGACATCCGTTACACCCGCAACGGCAACACCGTCTACGCCATTGTGCTTGGATGGCCGGGCGCGGGCAAAGAGATCTCCATGACCTCGCTCGGCGAGAAAGCTTCAGACAAGCCCGTCAAGGTGACCGCCGTGACACTGCTGGGCGCCTCAGAATCGATGAAGTGGAAGCAGAAAAAAGACGCCCTGGCCGTCACATGTCCGGAAACAAGTCCCGACGGCCTGGCGATCGTCTTCAAGATCGAGACCGGCGGGCTGTAACCCACTGACCTCGATTCTCCGGATATGGCAACGGTTCCAACAATCATCGGTTCGCTATTGGTAACGTCTCTTTTGCGAACCCGCGGAAACCAAGGCGGGCCCGTCGCCTCTCGCGATCCGTCACTCTGCGGGCACGGGGTCCGGGGTTCCTACCGGCACGCTCTTGCGGCACCTCGCCACGCGCGAGAGTGTAAGCGCCAAGCCTCGGGCAATTCCGAAACGCTGCACGGCTTCAATCGAGTAGTCCGAACATGTAGGGATGTAGCGGCAGTGTACGAACCTGTCGAGATGGGGCCGGCTTACCTGTTGATAACCCCGTACGGCACACACATAGAGCCGCCCACAAATCTGAACTTGTGCCGGTCTTGCGGTGTCAATCAACACCAGGCCGGCCAACACGACAGGCAATACGAGTGCCGCACGTCTCCAACTTACTGATTTCCGCAATGCGGGCACACTGCACTTGCCTGAAGCCTCTTGTTGTTGCAATGCGGGCACTGTACCAACGCACCTTGTGGGCGGGCCAGAAGGTAGATCACCAACCCTATCAAGCCGGTAAAGAAGACCAACAGCATCCAGAGAACCGCGCCATCCATTCCCCGCGCTTTCGCATCTCGGGCCACCCACACCAGTATAAGGATGTTGATGACCACTCCCGCGATGATGATGAAAAAGAAGAAGCCTCCGCATGCCGCACATGAGGCGGCAGCTTCCGCATCACTCATTTGCTGCTGAGCCCATGCTTGCCAACACGCGCTCAACATAACCAGAGCCAGGCACACTCCGAGCATAGAAAAAGCACCTAACGTTTTCATCTTCCCTTACCCCCAGATACGCTCTTGGCCGCCATCCCCAAGGACACGAACTCTTGCTGGTCAACGCACGGCAACTCCGCGCCAAAGCTGGTGTACAGACTGGGTCTAGGGCTGCTCGTACGCCCCACGCATATTATCCCAACGGGGCAATGGCGTCAAGACAGATCCAACAGTCCGGAATGGACAGAAATACAGATGGGCCATTGCGCCCGCGTCAAGAAGTTTCTGTAAAAGTGCCTTGGTGGTCTCGAAGCAGCTGGT
>DAOLNV010000013.1:0-14573 GCA_035416745.1 Candidatus Hydrogenedentota bacterium
CTCGATGGGGATGGGAATTTGCCGTGCCACGCGCAGACCCCGGGCCTCCAAATCGCGTGCAAGAACCGCTTCGTACACCGTGTCCAACGGCCCGGGACCCGTCTCGCGATGAAGCGCCACCCCGCAAGCCACGATGATGCTTCCTGTCTCATTCTGTTTCGGGGGATTCCATCTTCGTGTTCCCTGTGTCTCCGTGTGAGTTCATTCCTGTCTTTAGGGAGACAATAAGATCCCTCCAGCGAGGACTTTCTTATCCGGCGATCGGGGTGGACAGCCGTCCGTTGATTCGTGTACATCCAATAGCGTACTTTGACCAGAGATGTGGCCCCGGGAACTAAACTCGACCAGATGGCTGTTTTCGCAGGTGGCGCATTGTCAATCAGGCCCGTGACACCCATCAGGAGACTTCTCATGCGCGTTCTAACCGTCTTGTTGCTGGCTGCAGCCACAGCCCAGGCCGCAGTAGAAACGGAATCCATTACGTATCGCGAGGGCGACACCGAACTGACCGGTTACCTTGCCCGAAACACGGCTGTCAAGAAACCCGCGCCGGGTATTCTCATCGTTCACGACTGGACCGGCCTGGGCGAGCAAGCGAAGAATACCGCGCGGCGCCTCGCCGAACTTGGTTATGTGGCGTTCGCCCTCGATATGTACGGCGGAGGTAAACTCGCGAAAGACTCGAACCAGGCCGCCGAGTGGTCCGCCACGTTCAAAAACGACCCGGCCCTTGCCCGGCGAAGGTTCGAGGCCGCCCTCAACGTGCTCCGGGCGCAGCCCGGCGTCGAGCCGGCGCGCATCGCCGCCATCGGATACTGCTTCGGCGGCACCATCGTGCTCGAAATGGCCCGGCTCGGCGTTGACGTGCAAGCCGTAGTCAGTTTTCACGGAGGCCTTGCCTCGAAGGTCCCCGAAGACCAGCGCCGCCCCGCGGCCGCCATCCTCGTGTGCCACGGCGCCGATGACCCCCACGTGCCCCAGACCGAAGTCAAGGCGTTCCTCGACGAGATGAAGGCGGCAAACGCCAAATTCGAGTTCGTGCAATACCAGGGAGCGGTTCACAGCTTCACGAACCCCGAAGCTGATTCGGAAGGCGCCCGGTTCGAGCCTACCGCCGCACGGCGCTCGTGGATAGCCATGCTCAATTTCCTGGAACTTGTTTTTGTGGGGACTCCAGCCTATAAATAGAGCGTGTTTACCGAGTCCCATCAGAATTGGAAAGAGGAACCATGACGTATTTTCGTACAGCATTCGCTTTGACTGTGATCACGGCCGCAACGCTGGCCGGCGCCGCCGAAGTAATAATGCGGGCGCCCGCACACAATGAATACCCCACGCTGAATCCCGGCGGAATGAGCGTCCTCCCAAACGGCCGGCGCATCACGCCTTCCGGCGGGATGTTCCGGGTCAGGCCCCATCCCTACGGCCTGACCATGAGCGCGGACGGGCGCTGGGTCGTCTCCGTCAGCAGCGACGGCCCCCAACTCTCGATTCTTGATATGAAAAACCCCGGCGCTCCGGAGGTTTTCTTCATCCCCGACGATCAGAACCCCGGCGAAGGGGTGCTCGATGCGGCGTTCATGGGCTTGGCCATTGCTCCAGACAATAAGACCTTGTATGTCGCCGGGGGAGGGGATTGGAGCGTCACCGCATTCGACCTCGAGGCGCGGTCCCGGCTGTTTCGCATCGATTGCGCCCACGATGCCGACGGCCAGAACTTCCGAAACGGTTATGCTGGCGATCTGCGGCTAAGCCACGACGGGAGAACTCTTTACGTCTGCGATCAATCGAACTTCAGGATGCTTATCATCGATGTTGAACAACGGGCGGTCGTCCGGTCGATACCGGTAGGACGCTACCCCTTTGGCATCGCTCTGTCCCCCGGCGGGGGTCATGCCTACGTGGCCAACGTGGGGATATACGAATACTCATACTTCCGAACACAGGACGGCAACTATGCCAAGCTGCCGTTCCCGCCCTTCGGAGTGCCCTCGAAAGAGGCCGAGGAAGGTGTGACTATTGACGGCGTGGTGGTGCAGGGCCTTGGCGACCCGAACGACATCGCGGGCATGTCGGTCTGGAAACTCCGCATTTCGCGTCCGGGGAAGGAGAAGGTCGTCGGCAAGACGAAAACCGGCCACCTCGTGGGCGAACAGCTCGAGGGTTTTCCGGCCGTGGGCGGCAGCAGCCCCAATTCCATCGCCGTGACCAAATCGCATGTTTATGTGTCAAACGGCAGCAACGACAGCATCACCGTGATACATGCCCGCTCGGGCAAACGCGACAAGGATATAGACCTCATCCTGCATCCGCTCGCGGCGAATCTCCGGGGCATGATCCCGTTTGGCGTCGCGCTCTCTCCGGACCATAGCACGTTATACGTTGCCGAAGCAGGCATTAACGCCATCGGCATCGTACGCCTGAGCGACCACCAAGTCATTGGCCACATTCCCACTGCGTGGTTCCCCAGCAAACTCGCGGTATCTCCCGATGGGAAACGGCTCTACGTAGCCTGCGCCAAAGGCGTTGGCTCAGGGCCGAACGCCGGCCCCAATCATAAAGAGGGCGACCCGACGGGTATCGGCGCCCTCATGCGCGGATACATCAACATCATCGACCTGCCGCAGACCCAGGAAGAACTCGATACGCTTACCAAACAGGTGGTCGAGAATAACGTCGCGATTATCCTCGCGGAATCTGATGGCCGAGCCCGGAACCATCCGGTGCCGGCTGCGCCCGGCAAATGGAAGAGCCCCATCAAACACGTCATTTATGTCACCAAGGAAAACCGGACCTACGACGAGGTCTTTGGAGCGCTGCCGGGAGGAAGAGGCGACGCGGAGTTGTGCCGCCTCGGCCGCCCAATCGACATCACCAACGCCGACAACACCCGCACGGTCAAAGACGTCGTCCTGATGCCCAACCATGTTGCTCTGGCCAAGCGGTTCGCCATCAACGACAACTTCTACTGCGACTCCGACCACAGCGTGGATGGCCATCGCTGGCTGGTCGGCACCTACCCCAACGAGTTCATGGAAGCGCGTATTGGAGAATCCGCTGAAGGCAATGGCCCCGGGAACTTCTCTTTCATAGGGTCTTCCGGCGCCATTTATCCGGAGGACTATAACGAAGCGGGCGCCATTTGGGAACACCTCGACCGTAACGGCATCCGATTCTCCAATTTCGGACTGGGCTTCGAATTCAAACCCCAGGAAGAGGAGCAGGAATACCGGTATACCGGCATTCGCCTGAACACCAATTACCCGTTGCCGCAGCCCCTGTTCGAGAATACCTCGCGCATCTTCGCCACCTACAACACAAACATCCCCGACCAGTTCCGAATGGACATGTTCGAGCAGGAATTCCGCGAAAAATGGGTCTCGGGCAAGGAACCCTTTCCCGATGTAATCACCATGATGCTGCCAAACGACCACGGAGCCGGGGAGCGCCCCGCTGATGGCTACCCCTTCTGGGGATCCTACATGAGCGACAACGACCTTGCCCTCGGCCGTCTCGTCGAGCTAATCAGCCACAGCCCATGGTGGAACGAAACCGTGATTTTCGTCACTGAGGACGACGCGCAGGGATACCGTGATACCGTAGACGCACACCGCTCCGTCTGCATGGTCATAAGCCCCTACGCAAAGAAAGGATACGTCTCGAATACGCATTCGAGCTTCGGCAGCATCCTGAAAACGATGTTTCTCATACACGGTCTGCCTCCGCTGAATCAGTATGACGGTTTCTCGTCTGATTTGTCGGACATGTTTGACGCCGAACCGGCCAACGCCGCGCCATACAAGGCATTACCCGTGAATCAGGAAGTCTTTGACCCGCAGAAGGCGTTCGATCCCTTCGACCGGGAGTTCAACTGGCAGGCCTTGAACGATTTTGTACCCCTCGACCATCAGGAGTTCCTGGATACCGACACGTACGGTCATTCAGGGGAAACCGGTCACGGCCCCCGGAGAGCCGAATAGGACCCGGGGTTCAACACGTCAAACCAATACCGCACACGCGACACAACAATGGAAAGGTTCCCATACCCAATGTTTGGACGGAGAGAGCAGACTCGCCGTGAAGAATTGGTCAATTCCGCCACCCATGGCGTGGCTGTAGCGCTCAGCATCGCGGCCCTCACCGTGCTGGTGGTATTCTCGAGCCTTCAAGGCGACCCGTGGAAGATCGTGGGGTTCAGCATATACGGCGCGTCGCTTATCGCCCTGTACACTGCGTCCACGGTGTATCACGCCGTTCCGTCGCGGCGTTTTCGCCCCTTCTTGCGCCGGCTCGATCATTCGTGCATCTATTTGCTCATCGCAGGCACCTATACGCCTTTCGTGCTGGTCGTCGTGCGCGACGCCTGGGGCTGGACCTTGTTCGGTCTCGTGTGGGCGTCGGCTATCACGGGGATTCTCTTCAAGATCTTCTATACCGGGCGGTTCGAAATCGTCTCGACGCTATGGTATGTGATGATGGGCTGGACAGCGATCATCGCCATCAAGCCTCTCATCCAGACCATGCCCGCCGGCGTATGGCCCTGGCTGGTGGGCGGCGGATTATGCTACACCTTCGGCGTTCTGTTCTATGCCATGGGAAAACTGCGTTACAACCACGCGGTCTGGCACCTGTTTGTGCTGTGCGGAAGCCTGCTCCACTTCCTCTCGTTCCTGCTCTTTGTCCTGCCCGAGAACGGATGAGCCAGAATTCGCCTGCGAGACGCTGCCCCGCCGGTAAGCGAGACTCCGCACGCCGATGCGGCGCACGCCATGCGTTGCTGCCCCCCCACACACCGGTACTATCCTGTAACTGTTACCTCATACGAGATGCGCAGGAAAGTCCCCTCAGGACCCGAGGCCGGCTCTTCACACAGGCATTCGATGGTCGCGGGACCGGCTTCCGTGAAGGTATGCGTCATCGCGTCCCCTTGGCCTGCGGGCTTTCCATTCACGGTCCAGGTGTACTTTCCGTATCCCGGGATTGCGCGCAGGGTGAACTCGACCTTCGCGGGTACCTTCCACTCGATTGCAGGCACCTTGGCTACCATCGTTGAATCCTTTGCGGACGTAATGGTCTGGCCCCCCCGAGAAGCGGTATATTCCACAATCGCAAGTCCAGGCTTCTGAAACACATAGAACAGCCGGACGGCGCCGGTGCCCTCCGCAACGACGGTATCGTTTACCTTCCACGTGCAGGTCGCGCCCTCGATGGCATCGAGCTGCAAGTCCAGCGCCTGCCCTTCGTAATAGACCTCCGGCAAGGTGAAAGTCACCTCCGCCGTCCCCAGGGATGTGACCAGTCCCATGCGCTTGCGCAATTCCTCTACCGTGATCCCCATCGAGGCGGCCACCTTCTCCAACGTTCCCGGCATCTCATCCAGCGGCGTAAACACTTGCAGCTTCAGGTCGCCTGAAGAGGTCTTGAGCACAAGGTCGTAGCTGCCGACTTCACAATACTCGGTTGGAGTGAGTCTCAGTGCCCCGTCCGATCTGTCATAACGGAACATCTCGTCATAGTCGTGGCCGCTTGCCCAAAGCTTGATCTCCCCCATCTCGGCAGCGGGCAGCAGCTGTCCGTCCCGCGTGAGCACCGTTGCCACGGACTCATCGGTGCGATGGAATACAAGAACATCGGGCTCGGCCTTCAACGCCGCCGCAGCCGCGGGAGCGGCCGCCACAACAATCACCCCAAATGCGACCAGAGCAATGAACGTCTCCGCCGGGACATTCCGTCTGCTGATCCTCCTGACCCCGATTAGTGTGTTCCATCGCATGTTTCAAGCCTCCTCGACAAAATCGCCCTTCATTCATTCCACCGGACAGCACTCGCAGGCATCCTGCCATCAGGCCTGCAGACCCGGAAAGACACCGCTATCATATTTATTCCCAGACACATTTCACAGTTCCCGGGACTTCTTTGACGGAAAGATGGGACTCCTCAAGAAGAGACGCGTGCGGCGCTAGAGATTACGAGCGCGAGGGGTGCCGCATTCTCGAAATGACGGCAGGTCAACTCAGGTTTTCGCCGTGTTCTCGCTCGTACCAGGCTCGCCAGGATTCAGCATAATTGCCTATCCAGTCCAAGACGGCCTGAGCTCCGAGGTCCCGTCGTGCTTTCTCGGACTCGATCCACTTGTACCGCTGGATTTCCTCGCGCTGCATAGCCAGATATTGGCGCTGGCGCTCCTCACGCCACCTGAGGGCGTGGTTTTCCTGCCAATCCTCAAGAGCTTCCTGAAAACTGACTTCGACGCCGCGCACCTCAGCAAGCGATTGCTGGTGCTGTCGAACGGCATAAATCTCGGGCTGCGTCAACGAAATTCCCCCTTCTGGCCAGGCGGCACACCCATTTGACTCTTTCCCCCCTGGGGTAGCCATGCCATCACTCGCAGGTGAAAAGTCCAGACCAGACATAGTCACTACCTCTCATTCTCACCTGCAATAGTCTACAAAAGAATCAATAAAGTGTAACATAATGCTGAGTCTTTTCAAACTGCCCAGTTCGGTCAGCCCAAATCAAGTGTATCGGCTTACGGTGAGGTTACACACTCCGACTCGGGCCATTGCTGCCTTGTTAAACGCCTTTTCTCGGCTATGTATATCTGGAATTTACCAAAAAACCGGTGCGTTCCGCAAATATCTTAGAGATTTTATGGTTCCGCCGCACCGAAAGAGAGAAATACGACGGCACGAAGAGTGTTTTTAATCTCTGCGCGCTGTTCGCTAAGTATTTGATGTTGAATTTGTTAGCCGGTGTACGACAGAGTGCGGCGAACAATCCGCGGGGTGGCAAGGCATGTTGGACAAAAACGAACACAAAGAGCGCGCAACCGCTATGGTCAGAGGCAACGTGCACGCTATTCCTGAAGAACTCCTTGTGCGGGCGCTGCGGAGCTGTCATACGAACCGTGGTCCTCGGATTGGCCATCTTCATGACCCCGGTAACTATCTGAGGTGTGCTAGATGTGCTAGCCATACTGGTCGAGAGCGTTTTCAAACCGCCCTATCTGAGGCTCCAGATCAGCGACATCCTCGCCACGTTCGGCGCGTTCATGGCGGTGCTGACAGCCATCGAGATCTTCGTCAATATCACGGTCTACTTGCGCGAAGACGTCATTCACGTGAAGACCGTGATGGCGACGGCTCTGATGGCCATCGCACGGAAAGTCATCATTCTGGAAGTCAAGGACGAAGATACGACCCCTCTCGTGATATTTTCGATTGCGGCGCTGGTGCTTGCCATGAGTATCGGTTATTACCTGGCGGTTGTGAGAGCAGGCGATAGAGACGTTCGAGACACTCCAAGAGAACCTTCTCCCAAATAGCCGATGTGCCGCCGTCTTGCGTGGGACCCGGCAACACGGTACGATTGACATCGCCATCCGAAGAACGGCGGCGGGGAGGAGAATCCCATGAAACACAGACTTCTTCTGGCAGCATCTCTGATCTTGGCGTCGGCCGGGGCGTTCGCTCAGGATGCGGGTCTCTGGGTCCAGGTGTGGTCATACGACATGCCCGGCGAACAGGAATACCTGGACCAGCTCGGGCAGGTGTTCACCCGGGAAACCGGCGAAGCCGTTCGAATGACATTCGACAAATGGGACCAAGCTCACGATGCTATCGCTAAATGGGCGGCGGACGGCACGGGACCCGACCTTGTTGTGGTGCCGGACATCTGGCTGGCCGAGTTTGCGCCGCATCTGGAACCTCTGAATACGCTTGTCGGCCAGAGCCTGAAAGATCAGTTCTACCCGGTGCTCTTCGAAAAGGGGGTATATGAAGGCAACGTGTTAGGGCTGGTTTGGGCAACCTCGACCAAGGCGCTGTTCTACCGCAGGGATCTCTTCGAAAAGGCCGGCATCAACCCGCCGAAAACCTGGGAGGAGCAGCTGGGTGCAGCGGTCGCGCTGAACAATCCGCCGCATGTCTATGGCTTGGGCCTGCCTGGCAAACGCGAATACGAGACGGACGACAACCTCTATTTCTATTTCTGGTCGGCCGGGGGCGAATTCTTTGACGCTGACGGGAGGTGCACACTAAACAGCGAGGCGGGGGTCAAAGCGCTTCAGTTCTACGTTGACTTGGCCAACAAGTATCACGTAACACAGCCGGAACTCACCACGTGGAGCAGAAAAGAAACCCGGCGGCTTTTCGAGCAGGGCCGCCTGGCCATGTTCGCCGAGGGGCCGTGGACCATCGAGCAGTGCCGCAAGAATGCCCCGGGCCTTGATTTCGGCGTAGTACCGCTTCCCGCCGACAAGAGACTCGTCACCCAGCTCATTACTGACCACCTTGTGCTCATGCGTTACTCCACGAGGAAGGAATTGGCCAAACGCTTCATTGATATCGCGTACCGGGACGAGCAGCGGCTGGCGTACACAAAACTCGGCTTGATTCCCGAGAAAAAGACGGTGGCCCAGGATCCCCACTTCCAGGACGACCCCCTCTGGAAGGTGTTCGTGGACGTGATTCCCCACGGGAAAACCATACCGCTTATCAAATGGGAAGAGATTGGCATCGCGGTCCGGGAGGCGCTCTACCAGGCCTTGAGCGCGCGGCAGACACCCCGGGAGGCGCTGGACGCTCTGGCGGCTCAGATCGACCAGATACGCGGAAAACAGATGTGACCAACTTCACGGGTCCCGGCGGCCTCCCAATGGTGCCGCCGGTTCAGAAAGAGGGTACGTGCCACACGCAGCCATATTGAAGCCCAAGGAGGAGCGCCGGCTCCTTCGGGGGCATCGTTGGGCGTATCGCAATGAATTTGCGTCGCTTCCGGATGCTCAGGACGGGGAGTTGGTCGACGTTTTGGCGGATGGAGGCCGGTTTGTGGGCCGCGGTTTCTTTCAGGCGTCGGGGGGCATCGCCGTCAGGATCCTCACGCTCGAGGATAAGCCCATTGACGGCGAGCTGTTGCGGGCACGCATTCACCGCGCGCGCCGCTATCGCGACCAGCTCTACGGCGGCTCGACCGTCTACCGCTGGGTCTATGCGGAAAGCGACGGCCTTCCTGCGTTGATAGCGGACCGGTACGATTGCATGGTTTCCGTCCAGGCAGGCAGCCCTTTCTATGCCGGCCACGCGGAGGGCATTGCGGAAGCCATTATGGAATCCGGAGACGTAAGGGGCGTGCGCTTCGAGGCCGGTGGAAAGGCCCTGCATTTCGGCGAGTTCCTTTCTCCGATCGAAGTGTCGTTGAACGGCATCCGGTTCCATGTCGATGTCGAGCAAGGGCAGAAGACAGGCATGTTCCTCGATCAGCGGGAGAATGTCCGCATGCTCGAACCCATCGTAAAGGGCGCACGAGTCCTGGACGGACACTGCTATACGGGTCTATGGGGCGTGTCCGCAGCCTGCTGGGGGGCGCAAGAGGTCATCGGTTTTGACACCTCGGCGCCAGCCATCGAGATGGCTGCCGAGAACGCGCGATTGAACCGGGTCGAGGCCCGGTGCTCCTTCAAATGCGCGGATGTTCAGACGGCGCTCCACGAGAAGAAGCACTACGATGTCGTGATGCTCGATCCTCCGGCACTGGCAAAGGCACGCGGCCAGAAACGCAACGCGCTCGGCGCCTACCTCGCCCTGAACCGGTTGGCAATGGACGCCGTGGCGCCGGGAGGCTGGCTGTTCACATCATCCTGCTCGCATTTTGTAGACGCGCCGGAGTTCCTGGAGATGCTCAAGCGGGCGGGCCGAAGCGCCCAGCGCGACCTCTGGGTGGTTCGAGTGTGCGGAGCGGCCCCTGACCACCCCGTGCTGATGGGCATGCCGGAAACGGCCTATCTCACGTGTGCCGCCCTCCGGCTCATGTAAGCCCGGCACCACTCAGACGAGAACCCGTTCCATCGCTTCGATCGAGGATACATACACCACATTCAGCCGCTTAAGTTCATTGACAAGCCCCGCGTCGTTGCCGCCGATCACATAGATGGGCAACGATTCGAAACCCCGTGTCCCGCGCAGAACGCGACAGATATCCACCGCGGAGATTCCGCCCTGCCCGGCGCCGACCCAGAAACAACTCGGAGGCGCCTTGCGCAGGCTGAAAAAGGCGTCGACGACGCTGGACACGGTGGTTACAAGATACCCTTTCTTCTCGAGACGAACGCGTGTGCTGTCCGAACGGACGTCTTCGCTCTCCAACAACAGCGCGCGTTTCTGGCTCTTTCCCGCGGACGCGTGCCCGGTGGCCGCCGCGACAAAAGCATCGCAGGTTCTGCACGCCTCCTCGCCCTCGTCGAACATGCAGCCGAGCAGGAATCCCTTCCCGACGGCGCGGGCGCTGCGCACCGTGGCGCGGCCGCCCAAAACCGTGCTGGCGTCGGGCAAATGAAACGACACCTGGATAGAAGTATCCGGACCGACACGCGTTTGCGTCCAGAGTCCGCAACCGCCGGCACTCACGTCAACGGTCTCGCCATCGACCTCGTTCTGCCCCTGGCGGAGGATCTTGCATGGCACGCGCACTGCGAGCCGCTCGTGTTTGCGAATGTCGACGCACTCGAGCTTGCGAGGCCACGACACCCGAAGATACGGGGACGCATTGTCGCCGATCTTGAGAAGGGTGCAAGGGAATCCGCACGCCTTCCCTTCGGACAGAAAACGGACCAGACACCGCTGCGATTTGGCGAAGGGCGTACTGGTTTCATCCGTAACGGGCTTATCCAATAGAACATAGCTTCCCTGATACCATCCTCGAACAACTGTGGAATAGCGCTTTTCATCCCGATCTCCGGGATTCGTATGGATTACTGCCGGACATCCGACCGCGAAAAGGCCATCCATCTCCCAATGCTCATTAAGCATGTCGTCTCTCCGCCAACCCAGTGTCCCCTGCCGTTCGCCCCGTTGCCGTATCTGCATTGGTGCCTGACGGCCATTACAGAGACAATTCTACTCGCATAGGGTACCACGCATCATCCTTCGGTGCCAAATGGGCCCACCTCGTCAAGGGGGATTCAAATGGGGATCCGGCGTTGAGATAGTGGCGTGGACAAGGCAATTGAGCCTGTCTGTCTCCGTCGTTATACTAGGTGGGGCATGGGGGGCGAAACATGCGAAATGTGGTACGGCGTTACCGTACGTGGAAACACGGCCGTAAGTTCGTGAAAATAGGCAAGGGCTGCCGGTTTCTGGGTAAGAACTTGCTGGTCGAGGGCCACGTCGAGTTGGGCGAGCGCGTCAAGATCCGCGATAACGTCATCATGCGTACTAACGGCGATGGGAAGATCCTCATCGGCGACCGCACGGGCATCAGCTTTTACTGCCTGTTGGAAGCCACGACCGTGGTCAAGATCGGTAAATACACGGGCATGGCCGAATTCACCGTTGTGCGGGACACCAATCATCTCGTGTACGGCACGGCAGAGCATTGGCGCTTGACCCCGCACATTGCGGAACCGATCGTCATTGGCAATTGCGTCATGATCACCAGCCGCTGTTACATCGGCCCCGGTGTTGCCATCGGCGACGGCGCCGTCGTGGCGCCCAACAGCCTCGTGGTCAAGGATATTGGCCCACTCGAAGTATGGGGCGGAAATCCGGCGCGCAAAATGGGCCATCGCATAAAGGGACCGGTTGCCGCGGCAATGCAGAAGAAGTATGGCGCGCTCATCGAGAAATACGGCATCAAGGAAACGCCCTACGAGGAAGAACTCCGCGCCATCCAGGAGGCCGCCCTCGATGGAATCAACCGCGCCGCCGAGGAACGCGACAGACTCATGGAATCGCTGGGTATTCATGAGCGCATGGCACAAGTCGATTTAGACTGAGAGCATTTCGAGGCGTCCAGAGGGGCGTGGATTAAGCCCCGCATCGAGGATAGGCATGCGTATTGGTCTCATGGCGATCAACGGTGTTCGTCCCTACGATCCCCAGGTGAATGCACTGGGCCGGTCGTTGTACGGCATCGCGGAGCGCTGGAACCACATTGCCTCGCTCCCCAGCCTTGCTCTGCTCACCCTGGCCGGCATGACCGGCGGCGAACATCAATACGAGTACTGGGAATTGGACGACCTGGAGAAGGAAGACCCCCTCCCATCAGATTTCGATCTCGTGGCTATCTCGAGCTACAGCGCCAAGATCGGCAGGGCATACGAGTTGTCGGAGCAGTACCGGGCACTGGGCATCCCCACGGTCATTGGCGGCCCTCACGTGAGCTGTCTGCCGGAAGAGGCGGCCGCGCACTGCGACGCCGTCGTCATCGGCGAAGGCGAAATGTGCTGGCTGGACCTCTTGCGCGATTGCGAACGAGGCAGGCTCAAGCGGTTCTACGGCGACTTGAATGCCTGTTTCGATATGGCCCGGTCGCCCATGCCCGCATACGAGCTGTTGAATCTCAAGAGATACAACCGATTGCCCGTGCAAACGAGCCGAGGCTGCCCGCACCGCTGCGAGTTCTGCGCCAGCTCGGTTCTGATCGCCGGCAAGTACAAGCAAAAACCCATCGAAAACGTGCTCGCCGAAATCGGCAAGATTAAGTCTCTTTGGAAACGCCCGTTTATCGAACTTGCCGACGACAACAGCTTCGTCGATATGCGCTACTGGAAACGTCTCCTGCGCGAGATGAAAGACTGCCAGGTCCGCTGGTTTACCCAGACCGATATCGCCGTAGCCCACGATGCCGAGCTTCTGACCCTTCTGAGGGAAAGCGGATGCGTTCAACTGCTGATCGGATTCGAGAGCCCCTCGCCCGACGACCTGCACGGCCTCGAACTCAAAAGCGACTGGAAGAGCTTTCATACCCGCGGGGCCGCTGAAGCTATCCGCAGAATCCAATCCCACGGCATCACGGTCCTGGGCTGTTTCGTCCTGGGTATGGACGCCCAAGGGCCGGATTGCTTCGATGAAGTGTATAAGTTCTGCCACAATACGGAGTTGTTCGACGTCCAGGTCACCGTGCTCACACCGTTTCCCGGCACGCCGTTGTACGACCGGCTGCTCCGCGAAGGACGGCTGCTCGAACCCAGGGCCTGGCACAAATGCACCCTCTACGACGTCAACTTCGTTCCCAGACGCATGAGCCCCGAGGAACTCACTGAAGGGTTCAACCGCCTCATCACTCTCGTCTACGGCACGGAAGAGACCAAGTGGCGGCGCCGCTGTTTCCGGAAACATCTCCGCGAGTCAAAGGTCCAGTCCTGATAGAGGGGGACTGATGAATAGAGAAGGTGATTATTCATGGTCACCCTGATCTCCATTTCCGTAATGAATGCATGCTGTTACTCATTCCCATGGCCGTGATGGCCCCGTCATCCAATCCGTATGTCCAGCCGCCCGACACCGCCGCGTCGCGCTTACTGTTTTGGAGACCTAGCGGTCATAAGAGTGGCGCGGTCCGGAGACCACGCCACAGCTGAGCGCCTTAGTGGTTCCATCATAAGAAGCACCTCCACACAAAGGCACTCCGTTCATCTGTGTGATCTGCGGATGCGTATTCGGCATCCAGGCCGTTTCGGAGACACATCCATCGGAAACCGCGGCGCGGGCGCCTGGGTCAGTGCTGGTCGAGTTCTTCGAGGAGGCGCAGTGCGGCGTCGGGGCGGTTGGTGATGATGGCGTTGACGCCGAGCGCCGCGAACTGGCGCATGTCGGGGATTTCATCAACGGTCCAGACCGCGATGCTGCGTCCGGCTGCCTGCATGGCGGCAAGGCGGCCAGGAGTGATTCCTTCGGCGTTGGCGTTCCATCCATCGAGCCCCAGCAGGAACACCCACCGCGCTCCCTGTTCCCATTTATCGTGTTCTTCGGCCTTGAGCCCGCTGAGGAACTCGACCCGCAAGCCGGGGACGGAGAGTTTGGCCACCGCGCAGCAGACGGGCGAGAAGGACTGAACGACAACCTGCTTATCCATCTTGCGTTCACGCACGAGACGGATGACTTTCTGCGTGAGTTCGTAGTTGCGCGAGCCGCTGTTGGCGATTAGCGCGAGTATCTCCGCTCCCTGTTCGGGGGTCAGGGCGGGAATGTCCCTGGCGCGGTCGAGTATGGCCTGCTCCAGTTCCGCGTCGTCGGCGCTGTCCTTGATCTCGATATACACCCCGATCTTTCCCTTGGCGAAATCGAGGGTCTCGGCAAGGGTGGGCAGCGGTTCGCCGGCATAATCCGGGTGTTTCCATGTGCCGGCATCGAGTTTTTTCAGTTCCGCCAAGGCCATCCGGGAGACTTCGCCCTTGGCGTTGGTCGTACGATCCACGGTGCCGTCGTGGATGCAGATGACCTCGCCGTCCTTGGTAAGGGTGCAATCAAGTTCGAACCAATCGGCCTTGAGTTCGTGGGCGAGACGAAATGCCGCAAGGGTGTTCTCGGGCGCCTTGGCACTCGCGCCGCGGTGGGCGACGACGTCAATGCCCGAGTCCCTGCGGCCGGTTCTTCCCATCGTGGCGCAACCTGTCATGGCAATGGCTCCAATCGTAACGAGCAGAACAAGCGGTTTCATGCGGCACACTCCTTCATGGCGGTCATAGAGTAGCGCACATCTCCGGCAATTCGGAAATGTCGCGTATTCGCACTTCCGGCATGTGGGCCGGACTGTCGTGCACCCGCCCGGCGTGTTCGCTGTCGACGAGGACGGCG
>DAOLNV010000013.1:14673-87848 GCA_035416745.1 Candidatus Hydrogenedentota bacterium
GTGGGCCGGACTGTCGTGCACCCGCCCGGCGTGTTCGCTGTCGACGAGGACGGCGATCATCCCGGCCCGGTGGGCACCCAAGACATCGCGCTGCGGCTTGTCGCCAACGAACCACGCGGCATCGGGCCGCACACCCATTGTATCCAGCGCAGCATCAAAGATGCGCGGGTCGGGCTTGTTTACGCCAACCTCGGCAGAGAACACTATCGCGTCAAAGTATTCGAGAATCCCCGCCTGCGCGAAATTGGCGCGCAGGCCATCGCCCGGCATGAGCGTATTGGACACCACGCCCATGCGGAATCCCATCTGGCGCAAGCGCTGGAGGGCTGGACGCACGAAACCGTATATGGGTTGGGCTTCCCACCAGAGCATAAGGCGAAACCAGTGCGCGATCTCATCCGGGGACGGTTCCCCGCCGTTCTTGCGCAACCACTCCTCGATAACGGGCCGCACGTCCATCGCGGGCCGGGGCGGTTTCAGAGCCAGAAACCGTTCGAGGCAATCCTTCGACATCGCTAGAAACCAATCGAACGGCTCGGGGCGTTCGAGGTCCGGCTGCGCGCCGCGCTGCCATGATTCGATGCTCCACCTCACGCTGGCATCCTGCAGGACGCCCCCCATGTCGAACAGGATAGCCTCCGGCCGCTTCAGTTGTGATGCAATGATCTCCATTTTGGTATCCGATGCGCGAAGAACGCCTATTGTAGTCATTTCCGCAGGGCAACTTCCATCAATACGGATAACCCCTAATCGTCTCTATGAGAAAGCCTTCGGGGGAGGGAACTTGTTGTCTCCATAGAGACCAGAACGAACTCACACTGAGACACAGGGAACACAAAGGTTGAATCCTCCGAAACAAAATGAGACAGGAGGCATCAGTGCGGATTGCGCGGTGGCGGTTCATCGAGAGACGGGTCCCGGCTATTGGACACAGTGTACGAGGCGGTTCTTGCGCGGGATTCGGAGGCCCGGGGTCTGCGCGAGGCACGGCAGGTTCCCGTCCCCATCGAGCTTCGCAGGGTCCGGTTCGACGAAAGGTTTCGTGCAGACCCCATCGTGAAGGATAGCCGTTCTTGTGGAACTCAAATCCGGGGAGAAGGTCACAAAGGCGCACCATAAGCAGGTGTCGACCTGTCTGCGGTTGAGGTGTATCAGACTCGGCTTGACTTCGGCGAGGCTTTGATGAGGGACGGCATTCCCCGCATCATAAACCGAGACATTGAGCAGATTTCGCTTCGGCGCAGGCACCATTTCCTCCGCGTCCTTTGTGCCTCTGTGTGAGTTTCCCCAATCGTTTTGTTATCCGATTGGGGGATAATGGGATATGCCATCGCCCGCAATGGTGAGTCGAGGCCCCGGCATGCCGTATCGCCGTTTTTCATGGCTGCATCCTGTGCTGGTTCTTGTCGGGTTGAGCTGGGGCGTGATGTATGCCGAGGAGCTCAAGGACTGGCCGCTGCGCCCGAGGCCCGCGCCTGCAGATGGCGGGCGGGGCCGCAGGCATGTCCCCCATCCAATAATGCTTGGCGCTACTCGTCGCCGAATGCGTCGGGAATGTGGCGAATATCGGGTGTGCCCCCTACGGGGATCAAGACCGCGACGATGTCGAACCTGTAGTAGAGGCCTGGATCGTCCCGCTCGTCAATGTACTGGTGCGCGGCGCGGCGAATATGCAGCTGTTTTTCGTAACCGACATTCTCTTCCGGATCAACTGTTTCGCCGCTCCTGCGGGTCTTTACTTCGACGAACGCGACGGTATCGCCCGACTGCGCGATGATGTCGATCTCGTAACGGCCGAACGAGACGTTCCTGCCGAGGATTCTGTAGCCCTGGCGTCGCAGAAAGCGCGCGGCGAGGTCTTCTCCCCGTTGTCCGAAAGTGCGTGGCCTGCGCCAAGGCCACCACTTCATACGGCGGGCTCCCTCTTGGCGGCAAACAGCCGGATCTCCCCGAAGGTGCCGTGTTGATGCGCGCGAAGCCGGCCCATACGGCAGAGTTCCAGGATGGCCAGGAAACAGCATACGAGCTCCATGCGGCTGCGGCAATGACCGAGAAGGTCCGTCCACGCCACGCTTCCCTCGCTTTCGAGCAGGTTCTCGATGTACTCGATCTTCTCGTCGACGGATGCTTCTTCGGCCTGTACGGTGTGGAAAAGGTCGTCGGAAAAGAAGCGGATCACCCCTCGAAACGCCTCGATGAGATCGAAAAGGGTAACCTCGAGCATCTCCTCTTCTTCGTCTTGCTCGGGCTCGATGTCGGGTGCGGCGTTGCGCACAAACCAGCGGGCGCGCTCTTTCTCGAGGTACTCGAGCCGCTGTGCGACATCGCGAAATCGCCGGTACTCGATGAGTTTCTCGACGAGTTCGACGCGGGGATCTTCGTCTTCGAACTCGTCTTCATCTTCTTCGGCGCTCTGGTCGGGCGACAACAACATGCGCGATTTGATCTGAATGAGCGTGGCGGCCATCACCAGGAACTCGCCCGTGATGTCCAGATCCTCTTCACGCATCATCTCCAAGAAGCGCAGATACTGTTCCGTGATGGTGACGATGGGAATGTCGAAGATGTCGATTTCCTGCACCTTGATCAGGTAGAGCAAGACTTCAAAGGGTCCCTCGAACATGTCGAGATGCAGGCGCAACACCTCATCGGTCGCCTCATCGACGATAATAGCCTCTCCGGCGCCGCCCGCCGCTTCCGGATGCTCGGCGGTCTGTTCATGAACTTTGTCAGTATTATCGGGCATACGGTGTATCCATCACGGCCTCAAAACCTTGCTGTCACGCGAAATCGGGGTCCACATCTACGGGTGAAGGGAGCAAATCATCACGATATCGCCCCGTACTTCGCCATTCTCGTAGGCAAACAGTCCGGCGACCTCTGAGATTCGTTCCGCACTGTACAACCACCCTCCCAGGACGTTCTGATAATCTTGTAAGGCCCGTTCCTGCAAGACATGCTCTGAAACCAGGAACGACAAGGTTTCCTCTATCGTGCGCGCACATTCCGAGGGTTGTATCCGTACGTAGAGGTTGCCGGGTTGTTCCAAGGGCCTGGGAACGGGCTTGCTGGCGAGCAGGTCCTCGGCGATCCGGCTGCTCGTGCACACGAGGAGGGCATCGCCATAAGCGGCGGCCACAGGTTCCAGGGAAGGCCCGCCGATCATGGGGATGCGCAGCATTGCTCGCTCGGCGTCGTACCGCGGATACGACTCCCAAGGCAACGCCGGTGCAGGCGCGGCAGGCAAGCCGCTCAGAAACTCGGCCGGGGCGCCTGCCGGAACCTCGAACGTGCCGGCAAACAGGGGCGCCGGGAACCACTCGTTGAGGTCCACGCCCTGCAACGCAACGCGCCAACCCGGCCCGAGAGGGCCGAGAATCGTCGCAAGAAGCCGAGGCACTGATGGCGGTCCCTCCTCCGGCAGTGTCTCCCACTCGATGAGCTTTGCCTCCGAGAACAACGCATTCTCGCCTTGACCGGCGAAAAGGGGGCCCAATGCGAGCCAGAGGTCGCGCAGCGGTTTGTCGAGGTTCCCCGATGCAGCAACAAGCCCTGGCGGCGGCGCTAACAATTGCCGTGGAGACACCCCGGCTAACAATGGCGCGAGGCGGTCATGCTGTTCATCGCGCAGCTTGGCGTTCCACGCTAGATGCGCTTGCGTCTTGTCAAGCCATAGCCGGAATCTGAAATCCTGAAAAACTTCTCCCAGAGGGTCGTCCTTGGCAAACGTGGCGGTGCCGCCGATGTCTTCTCCGCCAGCCTTGGCGAACGCCTCTTCGAACGCCTCCTGAGACAAAGCCTCGCCTTGTTGAAGAGTCAGGGCGTTCACGAGGGCGTCACGAGAAGGAGAGACCAGCAAGATCCGTCCGCGGACGGCGTAGAAGAGCGAGCCATCGTCAAACTTCCGAAGCACGAGCCCGCCGGCCGTATCCCGCTCAATCCCTGGCGTGACCCAGTGCAGTTGCTCGAGGAGTTTGCCGATGCGCGTCATCTTGGTCACACACAGGACGTCAGTGAAGTTGCGCAGGTCGTTCCCGCTCAAGTAGCAGTCGTCAACAATGATGTTGCGGACCATCCACTCGGGGAGGCTGAGTTCGCCGCGAAGGGCTTTTGTGATGCGCCCAGACCCGATATCGGGGGGCAGCGTGTCCCAGACGGCCGAATCGGCCAGTTTGGCCCGGCTGTTGAGAATGTCGCGCAAGACGATGCTGTATTTCTGCTGGGACGGGATGAGCTGGTACAGGGGGTGGGTATCGCGCGTAATCCAATAGCTCAGGCCTGCCAAGATGATCAGGAGCACCAGGAAGACGCGCTTGAACGGGAAACCGCGGCGCCGGGGCCGGCGGCGCGAGCCGGAAAAACGCCCGTGAATGCGGCCGCGGTATAGGCGTTGACTCTCGCTCATGACTTGGCGGCGCCTCCCTTTTCGGAGCCTTTCTCAGCCGCGGTGCTCTTGTCTTCGGCCTCAAACGTGAATGTGACAAAGGCGCCGGGGCGGTGTTCGGGAGTTGGCACGCCAACTCGCATCCGGCGCGCCTTGGGCTCGAATACCACGCTGTACCGGGTATTGGCATTGAAAACGCTCGCCGTCTCGGAGACGCCTTCCTGTGTGTCCGAGAGAATCTCCTCGACCTCTGACGCGTTAAGGTTGCGTTCTTCGGCGACGAGGGCGGCGAGGCGCAAGTACCGGTCGCGGGCGGCGTCGTCCAATTGCTCCGCCTCCGGGTTCGCTCCGAACAGCACCCCCTGCGACGGGCCGCGCAAACGGGGCGTACCTCCCAGTTGAACCACGCGTACAGAGGGCAGACCGTCGGCTTCGGGATTCGGGTCGCCCACGAGTATGTGGTAGCCCTGAAGATGAGGAAACATGTCTATCATTTCAAGAGCGGCCCACGCAGTCTGTGCCTTCTCGAGGATGTAAGCCATGATCAGTTCAACGGGGGGGCCCGTCAACGCTGGCATTCCAAGAGTTTCGTTCCGCTCGACGCACACCACCACCCCCGCGTCGTTCATGCCGCTGAATCCGCCTCCGCTCCAGGGGAATCCCACCAGGAGAAAGCGGGCTCCCTCCGCCGGGCGCACATCGTATACCACGGGTTCGGCAGGTTCCGGCCAATCCAGGTTGCGCCCGATGAGAATGTCGTCGGCGCCGGCCTTGAGGCCCACGGCCGCGAACATCGTGCAGAAGGGCGCCCGGTACAATTCGCCCAGACCCTCGCGAGCATCTATCATGGGCCCGCATTGCACGAGCCATGCCGCATCGAAAGGCATACCGGCGCCCGCCGCCATGCCGGCCATCTCGTCGAAGAGACCGTCCGGCAACCCAGCCAGCATCGGACGCGCCCCCATAGCAAGCCACGGAACGGCCAGGTTCTCCGTCGCAAGGTATTGTTCGGCGAAATCGGGAAGAAATGTCCAAAACGGCTGCTTGGGACCGATCACGCCGGAGGCGGCCGGGGCCGCATAACGCTGCTCGAACTCGGACTGCAGTACCTCGCGGAACGCTGCTCCGTGCGCGTACCCCCTCTGATACGCCTTCCCGGTCAGGACAACACGCTTGACGCCTCCCTCGACGTCGACTTGGGGCGGCTCTTCGTTCGCCACGGGAACATCGGCATCGCCCCTTGACACCATGCGCGAGAACTGCGTCCAAAACCAATCGCCCGTTGCGGGACCGTAAAACGAAAGCATGCTTTCATATCCAGGAACAGCGTACTGCGAGGGCGGCACGAAGAAGAATCGGTAATCATTCGCGATACCAACGGTGAACTGAGCGGCATAACCGAGGTCCAGGCAACGTGACCTCAGGTCCAGCGAGAGTTTCGCGCATGGCTCTCCTGGGATGAAGGTCAATGCCAGATCGCCGATCTCGAGCGTTGCCAAGGTTGCTGTCGAAGGCAGGTACGCATCCGCCAACGTCGGCGGCAATTCGGGAGTCGCCTGGGCCGCTTCGATCGGAACATCGCCGCTCTTTATCTTCTGGGCAATCTCGAAAGCGCGTTCCGCGAGCGATTTCCCGGCGGATTCCGCCTGCGCCCATCCCGGGACGCCCCGGGCGTTGCTCCACGCGGTATCCCCACAGGCGCCCTGAAGAAACAGGGCCACACAGCCGGGATCGGCAAGCTCCTCGACGCGAGCGCAGAAATAGCCGGGAAAACCGGCGCTCAGGGTCAGCATGTCCGGACCCGGGACCACGGCCGCGCCGCACCGAACGCCAAAACTCCCCACAACGGCCAGGGCTTTGCCGTCGGAATCGTTGACACGAAGAACTCCCAACTGTGAATCGACCGGGCCACTGGCGATCATGGTGTTTTGAGACAGCTTCTCCTGGTTGGATATTCCGTACCCAACTGTAGCCCGCTTGCGGCTATCGCAAGCCGCGCGCATGGCCTCAGCAAACTTCTCCGCCATCGAGTCGACCAGCTCGGGCATGTAGCGCCCCGTGAATATGCGGAAAACCAGCGGACGCACCATCCCGCCGGGTCCGCTCATGGTGTGAGTAGCCGTCAGAAGAATGTTCTCACGAGGCACTTCTTTTGGCGCGCGTTCGAGCACGGCTTCCCGCAAGGAAGGGCTGATCACGCAGAGGTCCGCCGATACGAGCAGCACCCGCGTGTCGCCATCATCCAGATAGAGAGCGCGCACCCACAGCGGGTCATGAACGGCGACCGCGCCGCGGCCCATACGGTGGTAACTTCCCGCGAGAGGGGTGCCCAGTTCCGGAGTGATCTCGACCTTCGCCGCGCCAGCCTCCATTGCTCCGGCTGACCCGGCAAACAAGACTCCCACCACTACTGCAATCACAAGACGTCTGACCATGCTTTACTCGCCTGAAAACTCCAGAGCACGATTCTCCGGAAGTGCGTACATGCCTTCGGGGGCGCATTCAACGTGTCTTACTCTGGCGAAGGCCTCCGATTATTGGTTTCCCGGCCATGCCGGGCCGAAAGCCGCGCACGTGGATCGTCCTTGCCGCCCCCCTTGAGCGCGATGCATCATCCCGCCGCGTCCCGAAACGAGCGCGGAAGGTCCATTGCCAACGCATTGACCGATGGACGGTTAAGCATCGGCCGGGTCTAAAGATCGAACCTTTGCCCGATCACGATTTCGGCCGACATCTTCGCCGTCTCCCCGGCTTTCCGTAGAGTGTAGCACAGCCCCCGCCGCCAATGGCAATGCGCAGCCCCTGCGTTCGCAATTGCGAGCAAGCTCGAAACAAGAGCTTCTTCCTGCGGACCGCGCCACTCGTTCGGCCGCGAGGTCTCCGAAACGGCCTGAATGCCGGATACGCGTCCAGAGATGACACAGACGAACAGAGTGGCTCTGCGTAGAAGGCTTCCCTGCAATAGAACCACCACGGCACGAAGACACAAAGAAGACCGCAAAGACGCCGCCAACGCCTTTCCGGTGTAGCGTTCGGCCTGGCGCCGGGCGTCCGGCCGTCTGACGCAAGGGCAGGCACTACAGCGCGTTTGGAAGGCCATGCTGTCTATCCTGTCCATCTTCATCCTGTCAAAGCTTCTCTCCTCAGTTTTTACGTGGCAACTGGAAGTGCAATTCGAAGAGTTGACCTCTGGGGGCCAAGGTGCTATACTTTCTTCAAGTAATATGAAGAGGATAAGCATAGTGGTTAATTCGAAGCATATGAGCCGTCTACTCTCACTCCTCCTCGTGGAGGAAGGCCGGCCCAATATGCCTCGAATTCCTTAATCAATTCCCCGTAAGGGTTTAGGAACTGAAGGCCGCGGGCCGAAGAGCCCGCGGCTCTTTTTTTGGCCCCGAACAGGGGGCCGCCGAAGGGAGGTGGTGTCGTATGGATTTGGGGCTACCTGGTCTCAGGTCCGGGCGCTTGGTGCGGCATGACTCGAAGTCATCTGGGTTTACCGCAACAATGCAGCCAAAAGGAGACGTATCATGTCCGGATCGATGCAAACGTACGACACTACCCTGCGCGACAAGGTTGCAGGGATAGGCTCTTCTGTGACAATGGACCATGCCGTCAGCATAGCGCGCTCGGTGGAGAAGGCTGGCGCGGCAACCATCGAGGCGGGGTATCCCGCGGAATCGCGCGTGCAGCGCGATATTGTGAGAGCTGTCGCGGCCGCCGTCACTGGTTCAGAAGTGGCCGCGGCGGCATCGTGCGATGCCGGGGAAGTGGCGGCCGCGATCGAAGCAGTCCAGCATGCCGCGAAACCTGTGGTCCACGTCTATCTGTCCGCGCACGAAGCCCGCGAACCGGAAGCCCGCAGGCACGTATGCCGTGCGGTGCGGGAAGCTGTGGCCGCCGTTCGAAGTGCGGGGTTCCAAGTCCAATTCGCGATCAACGGTATTGAAGAGATGGAGCGCCCGTTCCGGCGGCATTGTATCGATGTTGCCGTGAATGCCGGGGCATCCCGAATTGGCGTCCCTGACAGCGCGGGCAGGATTTCCGCTACCGAGCATGCGGCGCTGGTCCGCGATACCGTTCAGTTTGTGGGCCCGAACGTCGCGGTTTCGGTTCCGCGTCACCTGGTTTGCCACGGCGCAACTGAAAGCGCGGCGGCCCTTGATGTGGGGGGTGCCACTGGCGCCAACAAACACGCCGCGAGAGCGGTTGCGTCTCGGCCTGTGCACCAGGATTGGCGGTGCACAGTCGAAGTGGCTTCCCTCTAGCGCCCCGTGCGAGCTTAGCTCTACATAGCCGCAAGCGAATGCGTGTCTTCAAACGAGGGGGCTCCCGCGCGCCGGACACAAGAGGCGGCCATTCAGCGCGCCCCGAATCGCATTGTACATGTGGCGTGGCCCCCCGGGCCACGCCACTACCATCGCTCTCCGCCGCACCTGGCCCAAGAGGCAGTCATGAACAAGATGCTCATGCCGATTTGCGGGCGAGACGTTCGCGTTCCAACAACTGGGGCGGACTCCCCGGAGTCCGTGTCCGTCCAAAGTCCGTAAGATGCCCGCAATTGCTATTCGAGGTCCAATCCGTCAAGATCGAGCACCAACAAGGTCACGCAGGAAACGGCAATGAACCGCTCTGACCGCGAAACCCTGCGGGAGCTGGCAAAACGCTATCTCGCCATCTCCCGGCGAGAGGTCCAGGAGGAACGGCGCGCCCTCTGGCGCGGGCACAACAGTTTTGGGTACGGCCGCCCGCTCATCTACACGCGCGCGTTCGCATGGCACGAAATGCCCGAGTCCCGGTGCCGGTGCGGGGACGCCCTCGCACGCCAGTACGAAGACCACTTCCGCCATGCGCTGTACTGGGACTCTCTGAACGACGACTCGGTTTTCGAACCATGGGTGAGCGTCGAAGCGGTCCATGTAGCGCCGCCGGACAGGGTGTGGGGATTGCGGACCGGGTGGATCGGCAAAGAAGACTACCGTATCGCGAAATTGATCGACCCGCCCATGAAGAACCACGAAGACATGGACAGACTGGTACAGCCGCATCACGAAATCGACGAAAAAGCCACTCAGGAGCGTGTCGAGCAGATGCAGGACGCCGTCGGCGACATCGTTCCGGTCCATGTCGAGCGCGCGCCGTTGTATCGCGACTGGAACGGCGATATCTCGACCCAGCTGGCGCGTCTCCGCGGGCTCGACAACATGATGCTGGACATGATGCTCGCGCCCGAATGGGCCCACAAGGTTCTCGCGTTCATGCGCGACGGCATTCTCAGGGCGCAGGAAGAAGCGGAGCAGGCCGGCGACTGGACGCTGTCCGCGCACTCGAACCAAGCCATGGCGTACGCGCGGGAACTCGAAGACCCCTCGATAGACGGAAAACCCGTGACGCGCGGCACGCTCTGGTATTTCTGCGCTTCGCAGGAGACTACACTGTACGGCCCGGATCAGTTCGAGCAGTTCATGCTGCAGTATCAGATACCGATCATGGCGCACTTCGGCCTCGTCGCATACGGCTGCTGCGAAGACCTCACCCGCAAGATCGACAAGCTGCGCCAGCTCCCCAATCTCCGGCGCATTGCCGTATCGCCAATGGCCGATGTGCAGCGCTGCGCCGAGCAGCTCGGCGGCGACTACATCCTGAGCTACCGGCCCAGTCCGTCGGATATGGTCGGTTACGACTTTGACCCCGGCAGAATACGCAGGATTCTCCGGCGCGATCTCGAGGCCTGCCGCGCAAACAGCTGCCATGTCGATATCACCCTGAAAGACGTCGAAACCGTCCAGAGCGACCCATCCCGGGTGCGGAGCTGGGTCGAGATCACGCGCAAGGTTATTGGCGAATTCGCGTGGGACTGATGCGGGGCGGGCCGGGTGGCCTCGCCTCGGATTCCCGTGATATTCTCGCCCCTGACCACGAAGACGGGGCTTACACGGGCGACACGGAGACGTGTCCGCCTTTCCGGGTTCGGTAACGAGGATACGCTTGATGACGCCACGCGAAATCGTTCGGGAGAACATCGAGTGCCGCTGCGAAGAACGTATCGCCTTCAATTTCACCGGCGAGGACCGCAGGAACGACTTCACCGGCGCAGGGTGCGAGCATGACATTGAAACGAAGACCTGGACCGAAGGCAACATCGAGTACTACACGGACATCTGGGGCAACGTCTGGCACCGTATCGTGGGTTTGTCGCAGGGCGGCGAGGTGTTCGAACCGGTGATTAAGGATTGGGCGGACCTCGACAACCTGACCCTGCCTGCCATCGACAATCCCGCTTACTTCGAGAGCGCCCGGAAGCTGGGGGCGTCGGATACGGACCTTTTCCGCGTGGGCTCGATGCCCGGTTGGCCGTTCGCCACCTGCCGGTACATGCGCAAGATGGAGGTCTATTTCACGGACCTCCTCGCACACCGTGACCGGATTGATCTCCTCCATGATCGCGTGACCTCGCTGTTCGAGGGCGTGATCGACCGGTTTGGCGAGGCTGGAATGGACGGCATCATGTATTGCGAGGATCTCGGCACACAGGACCGCCTGCTCCTGGGCGTGCCGATATGGCGCGACGTGTTTCGTCCCCTCTATGAACGCCTGACCGCGCGCGCCCACGCACACGGAATGAAAGTTGTGATGCATTCCTGCGGGTTCAACTATGAACTCGTGGATGACCTGTGCGAGGCCGGCGTCGACTGCCTTCAATTCGACCAACCCGCGCTGTACGACATGCCGGCCTTGGCCGAAAAACTCCGCAGGCACCGGGCCGGCCTGTTCTCTCCCTGCGATATCCAGAAAGTGCTTCCCACGGGCGACCGCGAAATCATCCGACGCGAAACCGAGCGTCTTGTGAACACGTTCCGGGGCGGGTTCATCGCGAAGAACTACCCGGACCTCCACGGCATCGGCGTTGAGCCTGAGTGGGACCGATGGGCCTACGAAACCTTCGTGCGTGTGGGCGCACAGGAAAAACCGCGTTGAACCCGCCCCGGGCGCGGCACAATCAGACCAAGCGAGTCGAGTATCACATTTGACCCGGAATACGGACGGCTCTGTTCGGGCGTTGCCTCACGGCGCCAGTTGCACGAGCAGCTGGGCGATCTCGCGCCTCACGGTTTGGATGAGGCCGTGCCTCCGATCTTCCACGGTCCGAACGCCGGAGAGCCCGTCCTTGCCCGGTGTGGTGCCGTCCTCGTCCAGTCCACAGAAACGCGCGACCTGAAACGCGGTGTCTTTGAGGAGTGTTTCGGCTTTTGCCACGGCTTCGGGGCTGCGGTTTTCGTCCTTGGCCTTGCGCGTGGCGTTGCGGAGAGCCGCCAGCATGTCGTAATCCTCGATGCCGTCTCGCACGGCCTCCCACCGCTTGCTGGGAACTACCCCATCGCCCTGGTACACCAGCAGGTAATCCATGGTGCCTTCGGGTTTGTACCAGGGATCCGCCTGCGAGGTGCAGTACGACCAGAATCCGATGCCGGTGAGCCCGTGATGCCATGCGAGCCACGACTGCCCCCGGTAATACCCCAATGGCGACTGATGCTTCGCATTGTCCGAGCATTCGTAGGTCCATAGAATGCCGCCGGAATTCTTGATGATTTCCAACTTATCCTGGTTGATGTCGAGCAGGAATCCCCCGCGGTTGGGGCACCAGATATCGACATACGGCAGCATCTCGACGAGTTCCTCTTTGCGAATGCGCGCCACGGGGTCCGTGTAGATCTGGATGTTCGGGTCCGCTTCGCGAGCCAGTTTGGCGTAGAAGAGATACTGTTCGACGAGACCTTCCTGCAGGCCCGGTTCGTCGACCGGGTACATGGCGTATCTGTCGTAACCGATGCCCATTTCTTTGAGATGGGCGACCCACGCGCGCAACCAGGCCACGTGGGCCTTCCGGAAGGCGCCGGTCTCGGGCGCGCCCGGCCCCGTGACTCCGCCCGTATTCTGAAACAGAATGATGCCGTGAGGCGCGTAACGGCGCACGTAGGCGTCGTGCTCGGTATAGTCGATTTCTCCGACAATCGCGCCAGCCTCGTCGTAAGTTGCCTTCGGGACAAGCGTCGTCACAAAGACGTTGTTCCCGTGCGCGACCCGGTCCTGGAGGGTTTCCTCCTCGAATTCCCGCATCCGCGGGGTACTGTAGACATACCCCCAGTTGCAGTGTCTCAGGGCCTGCGTTTCGGGCAAGGCCGGTTCCCAGACCTCGACGGTCAGAGGCGCAGCGAATTCCCGCGGCTCAACCTCGAGTGTGCGTATCCGGACGGTGCTGGTCCAGCGTCCGGTGGCCAGGCCTTTGGTCTCGACCGCAAACCACAGTTGCCGCGCGTCCCAGGCGGGGAGCGTGAGGGCATATCCCGGGTTGATTCGGGGCAGCGCATCGGCCGAGAGGTCGAGTGATTGGGTCGGCACGTTAACGACTTCATGGATGGCGATGACTTCGCGGGAGGCCACCGGCGCCGCGTCCTGCGCGCCCTCCAGAACAAGGGGATCGAGTTCGACACGCACTTGCAGCGGCGCCGTACCGAAATTGAACACGTTCAGGGCGGCGTCTTCTACCTCTCCGCTGAATGCCTCGATCGTCACTTCAGGGTCTTTCAAGCGTTCCTCGAGGATTTCATCAAAGGCCCCAAAGGGCGCCCAGGGATTTGCCGCGCTCAGACGCAGGGGCCATGGGCCCCTTTCCCGCTGGTCCGCGGCGGTCGCGGCAAACTTCAGAAGCCGGGAAAAGTCGCGGATGTCGTCATGTATCGCGTCCCGAAATGCCCGCTGTTCGACGTCCGGCAGTGTTCCCACAGACGCAATGCGGGTTGCGTAGTATTCGCGCCGTTCCATCGCCTCGCGTGCGCTCCCCGTGATCGCATATGCATCCGGAAGGCGTTGCGCGGTTGTCACGACGTCATCCAGCAACGCGGCAAGGTCGGCGATTTCTTTCTGCAGCGGCATGATGTGGGCATTGTGCGACCGTTGTGCCACAACCGCCTCGCCGTCGTAGACGCGGCAGGTGATATTCAAATCCACCGGCTTTTCGGTAGGCAGCGAATAGCGGTCCAGGACGGTGGCCGAAGCCTCGGAAACCTCGAACGTCATTGTGCGGGGCGCTTCTCCGCTTTTGGATGTCGTGATTTCGACACGAAGGGAACGGCGGGCCGGATTCTCGATATCCAGCCGAATGGCATTCTCGCCGGCATACATCTTGCCGAAATCCACGGCCGCGATTCGCACGCTGGACTGTTCGGTGCCGGCGTTGAATGTTCCCACGCGTGCGGAATTGAATCGGTATTCGGGCCAGATAACCTGGGCGCCCGCTTTGGCGGAAGGCCATTTCGAAACCATGATTCCGCCGGAGGTGCACGCATAGACGACACACGGCGTCCCATCACCCAGCAGGTCCGCGATGGTGGGCGAGGCATTGGTCGGATTTGGCATCGCGATCGCCTCTTTCTGCTCGCCCTCCGCGCTGAAAACATGGAGTTCGCCGCTGTAGCCGGCCGCCACGATCTCAATGCGGCCGTCTCCGTCGATGTCCGCCAGGGCGGGAGAGCGCCGCGCCCGCTCGTGGACATTGCCGGTCCACAATCTTGTTCCGTCGGGAGCGATGGCTGCCAAGAGGCCCGACAGGTCGATGGCATAAATCTCGAGGATACCGTCCTGGTTCGCATCGCCAACGCATATGCTGCTGTCGATTTCCTTGGGCATCTCGAATCTCCACAGCAACTCGCCATTCGAACCGGCGGCCGCGACGGAATTGCCGATAGCAGTGAGGATCTCGCGCGCGCCATCGTCATTGATATCCGCGATAACAGGCGCGGCGCCCTGCGCTGCGATATCCAGACGCCACTGCTCTTTCCCGGACGTGTCCAGACATACCAGCGGCAACTGGGAGCCCGAGAGCAGGATTGATGGCGGCGTGGATTCCGTCAGGCTTCCGACCGCCGGCGGGTAGGTTTGCCCGTGGCCGCCGTCGTATTGCCAGACGCGCTCGCCTTTCGGCGACAGGCAGACAACGTGCCCCGCCGAGTCGCCAGTCACGACCTCGTTTGTCCCGTCACCGTCAAGGTCGCAGGCTACAATCGCGGTGGTGCCCCACTCGATTTCCGAGGGCAGGTCATATTTCCAGATGGTATCCCCGTTTTGGCCGGCCAGGCAGAAGACCGTCCCGGCCTGATTGAGCACGAGAATCTCCGGCTGTTCGTCTTCGACGAGATTGGCCACGGTGGGAGGAATGCTTATGGGAATCTGAAGGCTGCGGCCCCAGATTTCGCGTCCCGCGCTGTCCACCACTACGACGCTTCCAGATGCGGTGGTGATGATGATGTCCTGTCGTCCGTCGCCGTTCATGTCGGCAAGGGCGGGAGAACTGTCCACGTTGCCCAGGGGCGTTTCGAACCGCCACAGCACCTCGGCGGCCTCGATGCGCCATGCGGCGGCTAGAAAGACGGTTAACAGAACAGATCTCCAGCTCATGCTTCGTACTCCTGGTTGGTTGAATAGCACCTTCATTGACCGGCTTACCATAAGCGTCCCGACACTGGCGATCAAGCTGCGCAGCGGGCGGGAACAATCCGCGGGACCGAGCTGACACACCCGTCGCGCCAGGCCGATTACGGCCATGCGGGCCGGCGCATTGCCTCCGTGCGCTCAGTTGAATTTTGTCGGTTTCCCCGCGACAATACGGTTTCTTGCCACAGCCTGGGGTGAAGAACGCGTAAACACCACTGCTTGATGGGAGGCAACCGTGATTACTATCGCCTTATCTTGTGCTCTCTTGCTCGTGTGTCTCGGCATGGCGCGGCAAGCGCGCGCCGAAACACCGGATTGGGAGAACCCCGCCGTTCTCGGCCGCAACAAGGAGCCGTATCACTGCACGTTGCTGCCCTATCCCGATGAGGAATCGGCGCGTGCAGGTACGCGAGACGCCTCGCCGTATCACCAGTCCCTCAACGGCGTATGGAAGTTCAATTGGGTTGGCAAACCCGACGACCGCCCCCGCGATTTTTATAAACCCGAGGTGGATGTATCGGACTGGGACGAGATTCCGGTGCCGTCTGTGTGGCAGCTCCAGGGCTACGGCATACCCATCTATACCAATGTGCGTTATCCGTTCCCGGCGGACCCGCCGCGTATTCCGCACGACTACAACCCGGTGGGGTCGTACCGCCGCGTCTTCGAGGTTCCCGGGGAATGGCGCGGCCGGAGAGTGTTCATTCACTTTGACGGCGTCGAGAGCGCGTTCTATATCTGGCTGAATGGGAAACAGGTTGGCTTCAGCAAGAACAGCATGGGGCCCGCGGAATTTGATCTGACGCCGTATCTTCAGGACGGCGAAAACACCCTGGCGGTCGAGGTGTACCGCTGGTCGGACGGCAGCTACCTCGAAGACCAGGATATGTGGCGTTACTCGGGCATCTTCCGCGACGTCTACCTTTTCGCGACACCTGAGACCCATGTGCGCGACTTCTTTGTCCGCTGCGATTTTGACGGCGAGTATCGGGATGCCGTGCTCAAGCTGACCGCAAAGGTCTGCAACTTCGGCGAGAAGGCCTGCCAGGAACATGCCCTGGAAGGCGTCCTGCTGGATGCGGACGGCGCGCCCGTTGGAAAACAGCCGCTGTTCACCGCCGCGTTGAAGGCCCTGGCGGGCGGCGAGGAGCAGGTTCTCGAACTGGAAGCCCCGGTGAACAGCCCGCGCAAGTGGTCGTCCGAAGACCCCTATCTGTACACGTTCATGGTCCTGCTTAAGATGCACTCGGGCGAAACCCTGGAAGTCGTACAATGCCGTTTCGGTTTCCGCAAGGTCGAGATTCGCGATGCCCAGCTGCTTGTTAATGGAGTATCGGTGCTGCTGAAAGGCGCCAACCGTCACGAAAACGACCCCTGGCGGGGACGCGCCGTCACGATTGAGCGCATGATCCAGGACATCGAGATTCTCAAGCGGTTCAATTTCAACACGGTCCGTACGAGCCATTACCCCGACGATCCCAAATGGTACGAGCTGTGCGACCGGTACGGCATTTTCCTCATCGACGAGGCTAATCTCGAAGCCCACGGGATGGGATACGACCTTGACAAGACGCTGGGTAACCGCCCGGAGTGGCAGGCTGCTCACATTGACCGGCATACGGCACTCGTCGAACGGGACAAGAACCATCCGTCGGTGATCATCTGGTCAATGGGTAACGAATCCGGCAGCGGCTGCAATTTCGAAGCGGGCGCGCGCAAGATACGCGCCCTCGACCCCACCCGCCCCATTCATTACGAACGCATGAATGAAGTGGCGGACATCGACAGCGTGATGTACCCCCATGTGGACGAGCTCATCGCGGAGGGCAAGAAGGACTCGCCCAAGCCGTTCATCATGTGCGAATACGCCCATGCGATGGGGAACGCCGTCGGCAATTTCAAGGAATACTGGGACGCCATAGAGAGTCATAAGCGGCTGATTGGCGGATGCATCTGGGAATGGGCCGATCACGGCATTTTCAAATACACCAATGAAGAACCCGCCGAAGACGGGTCGCGGACATGGTTCTGGGCCTATGGAGGAGACTTCGACGACCAGCCCAACGACAAGAACTTCTGTATGGACGGCCTGGTGTTCCCCGACCGCGCCATCCCGCCCAAAATGTGGGAAGTAAAGAAGGTCTACCAATACGTGTCGATCGCCCCATCGGACCTCGCCTCGGGCAAGGTGCGCGTTCGCAACAAGCATTTCTTCGCTAACCTGAACCGTTACGGTATCCGTTGGAGCGTCAGCGAGGACGGCAGAATCCTCGAAGAAGGCGTTCTGGCGCCTCTGGACCTTCCCGCGGGCCAGGAAACCGAGCTCACGGTTCCGTATGCCAGTCCTTCGCTGAGACCCGGCGCAGAGTACTGGCTGCGCATCAGCTTTCACCTTGCCGAGGATACGCTTTGGGCCCAGAAGGGCCACGAAGCGGCTTGGGAACAGATGCGATTGCCCCTCGATGCGGGCAAGAGGCGCGCTATCATCTTCGGCAAAAACCTGAAGCTGAAGGTCGAAGAAGACAGTACGCGCGTTGTGGTTTCCGGCAAGTCGTTCGCCGCCCGGTTCAGCAAGACGCACGGAGGCATCAGCGCGGTCACTTACGGCAAGCAGATGGTGATCCCGGACGGGGGCGAGGTATTCAACGGTCCCGCGTTGAACCTGCTTCGCGCGTTCACCGACAACGACAACCGCCAGCATCAGGGCGAAAGTCTCAAGCGTGGCTTCTATGAGGCGGGCTTGAGCCAGATGCGCTCGTACCTCAAGCGGTTCGAGGTGGTCAGCCGAGACGCAAACACGGTGTGCGTCAGGTCGCATATCCACTGCCTGGGCAGCAAAGGGCGGGGGTTCGCTCACGAATGCATGTATACCCTCTACCCGGACGGGTCGATCCATTTGCGGAACCATCTCGAGCCTATCGGGGAGCTGCCGATGCTCCCGCGGATAGGCTTGAAAACAACGTTTGCGGGCGAACTCGAACAACTCGCGTGGTACGGGCGCGGCCCCTACGAAAGCTACCCCGATCGCAAGACCGGCGCGCCCGTCGGAAGGTACGAAAGCACTGTGTCGGACCAATACGTGCCCTACCCATTTCCGCAAGAGTGCGGCAACAAGGAAGACGTGCGTTGGGCGGCTCTCACGAATGCGAGGGGTCAGGGCGTGTTGGTCTTGATGGATGCGCCCATGGCCTTCAGCGCGCTGCGGTTTACGCCGGGCGACCTCAACCGCGCCGAGCACCCGTACGACCTGAACCCGCGCAGGAACATCACCGCCTGCGTGGACTACAAGCAATGCGGATTGGGCAACGGCAGTTGCGGCCCTCTCGTGCTGGACTCCTACGCCCTGTATGGCGGAACCATCGATTTCGGGTTTGCCCTGCGGCCTTGCCGGCCACAAGACGGCGATATTGCCGAACTGGCGCGTCTCAGGCTGCCCGATATCCACGTGTGACACTGAAACCCGAACGAACGCGGAGGAACTGTTATGAAACCGACACGTCGCGACGTGCTCAAGACGCTTGCTGGAGGCACGGCTCTGGCCTGGGGCGGAAAGGCCATGCGCACCGCGCAAGCCTCGCACGAAAGCACACAACCGGCCGCGGGGCCGATTCCAAAGCCGGAGCCGCGCATCGAGCGTTTCGAACGGCTGGCCTACGGCATGTTCATCCACTGGGGCCTCTACTCGCAGCTGGGCCGGGGCGAATGGGTCATGAACCAGGAAAAGATCCCGGTAGAGGAATACAGACGGCTGCGAGACACCTTCACGGCCGCGGACTTCGACGGCCGCGCCATCGCCGGCATTGTCCGGCGCGCCGGACAGAGGTACGCGACCCTGACGGCACGCCACCACGAAGGGTTCAGCCTCTACGATACGAGGGGACTGTCGGACTACGACGCCGTGCACAGTCCCGCCGCGCGCGATCTCGTGGCGGATTTCGTCGAGGGTTGCCGCGCCGAGGGCATCCTCCCCTTCTTCTACCACACCACGCTTGATTGGTGTCACCCGGATTTCGGGGCCGACTTTGACGCGTACCTGGATTACCTGCATGCCTCGGTCGAGATTCTGTGCACGCAGTATGGCGACATCGGCGGGTTGTGGTTCGACGGCAACTGGAGCAAGCCGGACGCGGACTGGAAAGAGGACCGCCTATACGGGATCATCCGGAAACACCAGCCGGAGGCGATGATCATCAACAATACGGGCATTCACAAGATGGGCGAGATTGGACATCCCGAAATCGACAGCACCACCTTCGAGCAGGGCCGGCCGTCCCCCATGGACCGCCGCGGCATGCCCAAGTACATCAGCGCCGAGATGTGCCAGACCATGAACATGCACTGGGGAATAGCCATCAACGATTACAATTACATGTCGCCCCCGGAGATCATTGAGAACCTGTGCGCGTGCCGTAAGGTGGGGGCCAACTATCTCCTCAACGTCGGTCCCACGGCCGGGGGCGCCATCCCGGAATACGAGCGGGCCGCCCTCGAACGCGTGGGGCAATGGCTCGAACGTTACGGCGAAGCCATCTACAACGGCAAACCCTGCAGCGTGGCAGGTCCCGGGCCGGATTTCGGGCTCGATGTGGACGGAACGCTCTACCTGTTCGTGCACGCCCTCAAGCCCGGGCATGGCCAGCAGGCAGGCGAAGTCAGCGGCCCGGGTCCACGCACGTTCGAAGGGGTCGAACAAAAGGTGGCGTCCGTGACATGGCTGGACAACGGTGAGGAGTTGAAATTCGAGCAGGACGGCCAGAAGCTCAATGTCACGGCAACGGGTTTCCCATACGGAACCAACACCGTCGTACGCATGGCGCGGATCTCGCAAGGGTAACACGTGCGTTTCCCGAAACATGACCAGGCAAAGCCGGTTTGCCGCTGCGCGGGACATTACGCTATCCTGTGTTGATGCACGAATTGTCGTTTGCACAGCAGATTCTGGAGACAGTCCAACGCGAAGCGGCCGGTTTCGGCGGCGTCCGCGTGACCCGCGTAAAACTGCGCGCCGATGAATACCTCGCCCTGGAACCCGCCAGTCTGCGGTTCTGCCTCGAGAGTATTTCACAAGACACGATCATGGCCGGCGCGGAAATCGAGATCGAGGAAGTGGCCGCTCCGGCGGGCGCGGAACGGCCCCTGTTTGGCGCCGGTCTCGTTATCGAGGAGATCGAACTGGATGAGCAAGACGGTTAAGCTCGAGCAAAAGGTGCAGGCAAAAGGCTACGAAATCGCCTTGGAATTGCGGGAAATGTTCCGCAAGAGAGGCATCTTCGTCGTGAACCTTATCGGGTCTCCCGGAGCGGGCAAGACCAGCCTGCTCGAGGCCCTGGCCAGCCGCATCAGGGGGCGCGCGGCCGTCATCGAAGGGGATCTCGCCACGGACAATGACAAACGCCGCATTGAACGGGCCGGATTGCGCGCGCACCAGATCAACACGGTCAGCGCATGCCACCTCGACGCCGCCATGGTGCGCGACGCCTTGAAGGAATTTCCTTTGGACGGCGTCACCCTGCTGTTCATTGAGAATGTCGGCAACTTGGTGTGCCCCGCCAGTTTCGAGATCGGCGAGGACATCAAAGTGGCGATCGTATCGACCACCGAAGGCGACGACAAGCCCGCGAAATATCCCAAAGCCATGAAGGTGTCGTCAGCCATGGTCATCACCAAGACCGACCTCTTGCCCTACATCACGTGCGACGTCGACCGCATGGAACGCGATGTACGGGAGATTGTGCCGGACATGCCGGTGTTCCGCACCGCCGCGACGACGGGCGAAGGCATAGACCGGTTTTTGCAGTGGCTCGAGGAGCGGGCTGCGGCGCGAAAATAGGCCGCGCGCGAAAAGGACCACAGGCTCCCGAAGGACCCAAAGGACGCTTCCTGGGCGGCTGGTGTTCAGCAGGGCGAGGGAGAGCCGATTCCGCCTGGCGCAAGGCCAGGCGCTACATAAGGCGGACGGGAAGCCTGCACCTGCTCGGGAATCCGTGTTCGCACGGGTTATGGATGGGCCTATCCCCTACGCTAACAGATTCGGGGCAATTCCTCGCCATAGGGCATTTCGAGGATGCGTTCGCCCCCGAAACGCGTGCGCATCACGCACGGCACGCGTTTGCGGGGCACAACACGGCCAATAGCGGACGAACGTTCGCCTCCGGCGGTCTTCCGGAGGCTGTCAAGCGCCAAATCTGCTTGTCCTTCTGAGACGAAAAGAACGAGTTTGCCCTCGTTGGCGACGGTGAGCGGATCGAGGCCCAGCATTTCGCACGCGGCGCGTGTTTCCGGGCGCACGGGGATGGCGTTCTCGTCCAACTCGATGGTAACGTCCGAATCGCCGGCCAGTTCGGCGCAGCACGCGGCCAGGCCTCCCCGGGTAGGATCGCGCATGACACGGGGTTCGACGCCGGCGTCGATCAAAGCTTTGACGAACGGCCAGACCGGTGAGGCATCGGATCTGACCCGGGTATCGAACGCGATCCCTTCGCGCTCGCTCATGACCGCAATGCCGTGCTCGGCGATGGGGCCGTTGATGAGAACAACGTCCCCCGGCTTAAGGCTTTTCGGGTCTGAAGTGGTTTGCCGGATGCCCACGCCAGCGGTGTTGATGAAGAGCTGGTCGGCTTCGCCCCGTGCAACGACTTTGGTGTCGCCCGTAACAATCTGGACTTCCGACAACTCGGCCGCAGTCGCAGCCGAACGCACGATCCGGGCGAGGGTGTCAATCGCGAACCCTTCCTCGATGATGAGCCCCATCGACAAGGCAACCGGCTTGGCCCCCGAAACCGCAAGATCATTAACTGTGCCGTGGACGCTAAGGCTCCCGATATCGCCACCGCGGAAGAACAACGGTTTGACGACGAACGAGTCCGTGGTGAATACGAGACCTTCGACGCCCGGCACGGCGGCGGCGTCCGGCAACCCGTCCGCGTTTCGGCCCAAAGACGCGAGAAGCACCTCGGCAATGAGCTCGCGGGTCAGCGCCCCGCCGCCTCCATGGGCTAATAATATCCGATCAATATCCTTCATCACCCTTCTCGACTCGATGACCGAATCGCTTTCCTTGGGAAGGGGCCCTGGGGAATCTCCCTCCCATTATCCATACTTATACCGGGCGGCGCAGGAACCCTCCGAGGAAACCATACACGGCCCAAGAGGGCTGCGTGGGGTGCACTCGTTGCCGAAGAAAGGGCACTCGGGCGGGTGGATGATCCCCTTGAGGACGTCCCCGCACCGGCATTTTGGCAACTGCACGGGTCCCATGTCAGGCAATTCGTGCTTATGTGCGGCATCGAAGGAGGCGAATTCTTCCTTCAGAACCAACCCGCTTCCGGGAATCTCGCCGAGACCGCGCCACTCCGCACCCGACACGTTGAACACGCGCATGAGCATGTCCCACGCGCGCTTGTTTCCGCCGGGCTTGACGACGCGCGTGTACTGCACAAACGAGCTAATGCGCTTCTCGGCGATACATTCCAGGAGCATGGCAATGCCTTCGAGCACGTCCGAGGGTTCGAAGCCCGTGGCGACGCACGGCGCCCGGTATTGCCGCGCGACCTCCTCGTAGGCTTCCGGGCCGATGATGACTGAGACGTGGCCGGGGGTAATGAATCCTTCGATGCGTGATGCGCCCTCGAGCACGGCTTTCATGGCCGGGACGATAAGTTTGTGCGACGCGTAGACGGAGAAGTTCGAGATGCCCCGTTCGCGGGCCTGGAGAACGACCGACGCAACGCCGGGCGCGGTGGTCTCGAAACCCACAGCCGCGAACACGACCTCGCGTCCGGGTTCGCGGACCGCGAGGTCCAGGGCGTCCAGCGGCGAATAGACGATACGCACGTCGGCGCCTTGGGACCGTTCCTCGACGAGCGACGTTTCGAGACCAGGCACGCGGATCATGTCGCCAAACGAGCAGAGAACAACGCCCGGCTGGCGGGCAAGCAACAGGATGCGTTCGATGTCGCGCTGGGACGTCACGCATACGGGGCAGCCCGGTCCCGACACCAGTTCGACGGACTGCGGCAGGAGCGAGCGCAGACCGCCTTTGCCGATGGCGTGGGTATGCGTGCCGCAGACTTCCATGACGCGGACATGCCGCCCGATGGCTTCGGCGGCCCTTCGGACACGGTCCACGAATGGTTCAGGGCGCGCCAAAATCCCCTATTCCTTCCTGCATCTCGGAGAAGAGCGCCAGCGTTTCCCGTGCGTCCTCGGGTTCGAGCTTCTCGATAGCAAAACCCGCGTGCACGAGTACCCAATCGCCGACCGCGGGCTCGTCGATGAGGCTGAAATCGGCCTCGCGCACGTTGCCCGCGAGCGCGACCTTGCCACGCGCGCCCTCGATCTCAGTAATTTGCGCTGGAATCGCCAGGCACATGTTTTTTGCAGCTCCATGCGGCGGCAGCGGCCTGTCCCAGGCTTACGCCGCCGTCACCGGGCGGTACCGCCGCATTCAGCAAGGCGTTGAATCCCTTGTTTTCGAGCAGGGAAACGAGGCGTTCGGTCAAGAACTTGTTTGCGAAGACGCCTCCCGACAGCGCGACGGTCGACAACCCGGACCGTTTCCGGATGTGTTCGCAGACACACAGTGTAGCATGAGCGACGGCGTTATGGAAACGGGCCGCGCACACCGGCGCGGACACGTTCCGCCGTATGTCGTTGACCAAGGCCCGGATCACATCGGTGCTCTTGACGACCAGCGCCCCGTCCCCGCTGGAAACCATGCCTGCGTCATACGCTTGCTGTTCGCTGGCTGCGAGATGCGCCTGCGCTTCGAGTTCCATGGGCGCCTGCGAGTGAAACGTGTTGTAACGGCAGATGCCCAACAAGGCGGCGGCGGCATCGAAGAGGCGTCCCATGCTCGTCGTGTGCGGACAATTGACGCGCCGCGCAATCATCCGGGCCAGCAATGGAAACCGATCGGCTTGGTCGGGGAACCATTCCTGGCACAGGCGGACGGCATCGGCGCCAAAGGCCGCATGGAGATACGCGAAAGCCATGCGCGTGGTTTCCTTCGCGGCGGCGTCTCCACCCGGTTGCGGCACGGATTCAAGGTGCGCCACGCGGTCAGAGCGGGCGTAATCGTGGACCACAAGGAATTCGCCGCCCCAGAGCAGGTCGTCCGCGCCCCAACCGAGGCCGTCAAACGAGACCGCGATGGCGGGTCCCGGATGGTTCGCTTCGACCAGGGCCGAGACCGCATGGGCGTGGTGATGCTGAACGGGAACCCCTTTCGCCGTCTGTTCGCGGGCGTACTTGGTGGAGAGATAGCCTGGATGCGGGTCGAATGCGATGGTAGCCGGATAGACCTCGAGTACGTTTTGCAGATGCTCGACGCCCTGCAGGAACGCTTCGTACGCGGCGAGGTTGGTGAGGTCGCCGATATGGTGGCTGAGGAAAGCGTATTCGCCCCGGGTGACACAGACCGTATTGTTGAGTTCGGGTCCGGCCGCGAGAATTTCGTTGCCGGTGGTATCGAAAGGCAGCTTGACTGGGAACGGCGCGTAACCCCGCGAACGGCGCAGGAAGCGGAGTTGTCCGGCGATGACGCGCACGACCGAGTCGTCGGTGCGAATGTGAATGCGGCGGTTGTGGAGCAAGAACCAGTCGGCGAGTTCGGCCAGGCGGTGGAACGCGTCCTCGTTGGTATGCGCGATGGGTTCGTCGGAAAGGTTCCCGCTGGTCATGACCAGTGCGCGGAACGGCCCTTCCATCAAGAGGTGATGCAGCGGCGTGTAGGGCAGCATGACGCCAAAGGATGGGCTGCGCGGAGCAACGCCTTCCGCCAAGGCATGCGCGGGCAGTTTGTCGAGCAGCACAATGGGCCGCTCGGCGGACTCAAGGAGCCGGCGTTCGGCGTCGCAAGCGAAGCGGCAGATGGCTTCGGCGGCGGCTGCATCACGCACCATGATCGCGAACGGTTTGAGGTCTCGATGTTTGCGGGCGCGTAACAGGGCGACCGCTTCCGTATTGGCCGCATCGCAAGCGAGATGAAACCCGCCCAGGCCCTTGATCGCAACGATCGCGCCCGCGGATAGACATCTGATTGCCTCCCCGATGGGGGCGCCGCACGGGACTTCACCGCCCGCGCGGTCCGCCAGCCAAACGCGCGGTCCGCAGACCGGGCAGCACGTGGGCTCGGCGTGAAACCTGCGGTTCGCGGGGTCCTCGTACTCGGCTCGGCACGCGGAGCACATTACGAAATCCGCCATGGTGGTCTTGGCGCGGTCGTAGGGCAAATCCTGGATGATGGTGTAGCGCGGGCCGCAGTTGGTGCAGTTGATGAACGGATAGCGATACCGGCGGTCTGAGGGGTCGGCCATTTCGCGCAGGCAGTCGCTGCATGTCGCCAGATCCGGCGGCACGAGGACGCTGCGCTCGCCGTACGCTGCGCTCTCGCGGATGCGGAAGCCAGATTCCCCAAGCGGTGCGGTTTCGCGGGTCTCGATGCGTTCGATACGGGCCAGTGGCGGCGGCGAAGATTCGAGTTCAGCCAGGAACACGCCGATGGCCTCGCGCGGGCCCTCGAGTTCGATGGTCACGCCGCGCGGCTCGTTGAGAACGAATCCCGCGAGCCCGGCGCGCGTGGCAAGGCCGTAGACGAAGGGACGGAACCCTACGCCTTGGACCGCGCCGGAGACGGTTATGTGAATGCGTGTGCTCATGGAAAGGCCGATTGTACGGGATTTGCCCTTGCCGCCGCGAATGGGGCCAATGAACGGAGGAGGGCGGGCCACAGATGTCACAGATGGGAAAACATGAACTTGGGAAACGAGGGTAAATCAGTTTCAGTTGACTAAGATGGTTTTGAGTCGCGCTGGATTGGTAAATGTATTTGGGATAACGAGGGGGCATTAAAAGACAAAAATAATAATAGTGCGATAAATCTCTTCTTGGTACCCTGTCTAGCCCAAAAATATTTTGATTTGCTATCCATTACCAAAATAAAATTTGACATCGGGGGCATTTGATGATATGATCCGAATCATGGACGCAACACACGAACATAAAAAACCCGGGTGCCCGTACTGCGGAACACCCATGCGTCCGGTGGTGATGACGTGCGACCGATGCGAGGTGGAGGTGCGGGGCCGGTTCCGCCAGACGCAGTTCTTACGGATGTCGGGCGAAGACCTTTCATTTCTGGAAAGCTACCTTCTGGCCGGGTTCAGCATCAAGGCGCTTGCAGAGAGGTCCGGCTTGGGTTATGTGGCCATCCGAAACCGCCTGGACCGCGTGATTGAGTCGTATCAGAAGCTGCACGACAATGAAGAAGCCAAGCGTGCGATTCTGGAGCGGCTCGAAAGGGGCGAAATCACGGCGAAGGCGGCGGCGGAAGCGATGGAGGGGCTGTGATAATGGAATCGGGAGATTTGTCGGCGCAGGAGAGGCTTGACCGGATGCTTCATGACGGGACAATCACCGAGGAGGACTATCTTCGGCTGTCGCGAGTGGTGGACGCTTCGGGCGGGACCAAGGAGATGCAGGCGGACGCGAAGGTCCGGAAACTGACCAAGAAATGGGACGGCGGCTTGGTTGGGGGGATCTGCGCTGGCTATGCGGATTACTTCGGCGTGGACGTGGCCGTGGTGCGAACGATCACCGTCCTGGCGGCAATCCTGTTGCTGGGCGTGCTGGCACTGCCGTTGTATCTTCTGGGTTGTTTGTTCGTGCCATGGGACGATGCGGAGAAGGCGCGCGCGTTTCGAGAAAGCGGCCGGCCCAAGGCGTTCATGGTCGCGGTTGCCTGTTTGTTCTTCGTTTTTCCGTGGGTGTATGCGACGTTTGCGCTGCCGTATCTCGAGGCTGTCTACGAGGATGTGGGCTTCGCGATCTGGTCGGCAAGCGGTCAGATGACTTGGGCGGGAAGGGCGCTGGATTGCGCGTCAGAGTACCGGGGATGGGTCTCGCGCGTTTTCTGGACGCCCGTGGACCATGCGGTCATCTCGCTTGTGGTTATTGCGCTGGCGGCCACGCTCGTTTTTGTGCTGGGGGCCCTCTATAACTGTATGTGCCGGGAATGTGTGCGCAAATGGTTCGCGCGGGGCGTGGTCTGGCTGGGGATAGGCTGGTGCCTGTTTCTGTTTGCGGGGACGATGTATCCGCTCATAGGTATGACTGCCCGGATGGGGTGAACGCGTTGGCTCAGCGGGTTCAGTTGCCGGATGGCGTCAACTGGCTGCGTTTCAGCGTGATGGTGTAGAGTTCGGCGCCGTCGTCCTGGATCAATCGGAACGTCACCTCGGGATCGGGCAGCCCGGCGTCGATGGTGAATTCGCCGAACGCGTATTTTTCGGCGAACCCGTAGAGCTGCGTTGTCCATTCGGGGTCGGTGACGGCGGGGCCCTTTCGACCACCGAGGCTGGCGGCTTCGAATTCATAGAACGAGAATCCTGACGGCCGGGGAATGCGGAACCCGCGCGCGCCGTGGCGGTCGCCGGAGATCAAGAGCACGCCGCCGATCCGGTTCTTCTCGATGAAGGAGAAGATGCGTTCGCGCCCCTCGGGGTCCCAGCGTCCCCAGGAATCCTTGCCATCGGAGACGTAATCGCTCCACATGGTGCCGCACGAGATGATGATGAACGGTCCCCTGCAATCAAGGAGCTGTTCTTCCACCCATTGCATCTGGTCTTCGCCCAGGAACGAGCCTTCCCTGTTCTCACGGAAGTACCGGCTGTCGAGCATGATGACGTCGCAAGGGCTGAACCGTGTGCGCAAAAAAACGCCGCCCCGCGCATCGCCAAATCCGTAGGAGGGGTTGTTCCATGCTTGCATGAAAACCCGGCGGACGCCCTGCCGGTCTTCCTCCGTGTACCCCTCGGGGATGCCGGCCTTGTCGTTGTCGAAATAGTCGTGGTCATCCCAGGCGGCATAGACGGGGACCGAGGCGGCGAGACCCTGCCACGCGGGTTGGAGGTCGCGCATGAGATAGTCGGCGCGGTGCAGGCCGAGATGGTTGTTTCTGTCCTGCACGGCGATGTCGCCGATCAATAGCATGGCCACGGGATTGCGGCTGCGGATACGCTCGGCTTGCGCCGCGTTGCCGATGCCCCACCGGTGAAAGCAGCTCCCAAAGGCGATTCGAACGGTCCCGGCCTCGGTAGGCGCGGGGGCGGTAACGAGCGCCGCGTGTTCGGGAATGGCGATTGGCGCGCCGTCGACCAGGACGCGGTAGGGATAGCGCGTGGCGGGCGTGAGATTCGTGATGGGCACAACGGCGGCCAGGTCCGATTCGGCCGAACTATGAACGGGTCCGAACGCGCGTTCCTGGCCGTCGATCGTTAGACGGACTTCGACGCTTGCCGGCTTGAGGGTGCGCAGCCAGACCCGCGCGCCGTCCGGCGTGACCGCTCCGAGCATGGGTCCTCCCAAACGGGTGACGCCGTTGTCGTTCAAGATGCGTTGAACGTCCGGGTTGTCTGAAATACCCGTAAACGTCGCGTGAGGGTCTGCGGCGAGGGTCATATAGGCGGCCGCGTAAAGGCGCTGGCTCGTTTCCGGCTGTTCTCCAAACAGATTGAGTATCGAAAGGTTGGATTCGAGGTCGCCTTCTGATGTGCCCACCAGGACTTGGGCTTCGGCGAAGTGGGCCACCATCGCGAATGCGGCCAGAGACAGGCACGTTGCCGTTCTCATCGGTTCTCCCTCAGATTAGGATTCACGCTTCCGTAGCCCCCATGATTGGTTCGGGGCCAGTCTACCGCAAGACCGCGGCCGCCGCAAAAGTTCGCAGACAGAGCAGACAGACAACAGGGAGGCGACCGTGGTCAACCGGAGCGTCATTGCCGTCCGTTGCGGGAATTGGGTAGGCTATAGGACGTTACGCGTGAGGACTCAATGATGTTTCTGGATGATTTGGCCCGGAAGATCCGGTCGCAGCGCGAGAAGCTCGGCCTGAAACAGCAGGACATCGCAAACGCGCTGAACGTGAGCCCACAGGCGGTTTCGAAGTGGGAACGGGGCGAGAATGCGCCGGATATCGCGGTGCTGGCGCCGCTGTCGCGCATCCTGGGCGTGTCAACGGACTGGCTGTTGTCGGTGCATGAACCGGGAACGGACGAGTTCGAGGCAACTGTGCTGGTATCGAGCGTGCGGGGCGCCTACAAAAAATCCTTGAGTATCGCGCCGCGGGATTTCGCACTGTGGGCGAATGGAATTTTCTATCAGCTGACGGAAATCACGCTGCGGCATGAGGGCGTGCCGCTCAAATATTTGGGCGACCAGTACTTGTGTTTCTTCTCGGGAACGCAGCACCGGGTCAGGGGCCTGATGGCGGCCCTCGAGGCAAAGCGACTGATTACGGAGGATGTGAAGATCAGCCTGAGCACCGGGCCGGTGTATCTCGGCTCGGTAGGTCATCCGGATTACGTCCGGCCGGACATCATGGGCGAGGCGGTCAACGTGGCCTTTCTGACAAACGAATGGGTCGACGCCCACGGAAAGACCGGAATCGCGGTCACGGCCTCCGTGTTAGAAGAGGCGGTGGGAAAGTACGCCGCCGGAAAGGCGCATACGGTGAGTTTCAAGGGTATCAATCGCAAAGTGCGCGTCTATGAGGTGAGGGAAGAGGGGTCAGGAAAGAGGGATTAGAGTCCTCGAATTCAGATGTAAAAACGAATGGGCATTGCACAAAAAATCGACTGGAAGAGAACACGCGAGCGCGTGTTGGCATAACAGCAGCCGGTAACGACGGCATGTTGACGGCCGTTCGCGCCGAAAGAGGAGTTGAAGACATATGGCAACTGTGACAGATGCTGCGGTGCGTCCGTACAAAATCGCGGATATCTCCCTGGCGGAGTGGGGCCGTAAAGAAATCGACATGGCCGAGAAGGAAATGCCGGGTCTGATGGCGATCCGGGAGAAACACGCGCCGCAACAGCCGCTGAGAGGATATCGCGTTTCGGGCTCGCTCCACATGACCATCCAGACGGCGGTTTTGATCGAGACGCTGCAGGCCCTGGGCGCCGACGTGCGCTGGGCGAGCTGCAACATTTTCTCGACCCAGGACCACGCCGCGGCGGCCATCGCTGAACGCGGCACGCCGGTGTTTGCGTGGAAAGCCGAGACCCTGGAGGAGTACTGGTGGTGCACGGAGCAGGCGCTCACGTGGCCGGACGGGAAGGGGCCGCACCTTGTCGTGGATGACGGCGGAGACGCCACCTTGCTGATTCACCGGGGCTACGACCTCGAGGAGACGTTCAAGAAGACCGGCAAGCTGCCCGCGATTTCCAGGCAGAACAAGGAAGTCACCATCGTCGACAAGCTCCTCCACAGGATTCACGGCGAGACGCCCAACAAGTGGCATGAGTATGTCGCGGACTGGCTCGGCGTCTCCGAGGAGACCACGACGGGCGTACACCGCCTGTACAAGATGATGAAGGAAGGCAAACTGCTCACCCGGGCCATGAACGTGAACGATTCGGTAACCAAATCGAAGTTCGACAACTTGTATGGTTGCCGCGAATCGCTCGCGGACGGAATCAAGCGCGCCACGGACATCATGGTGGCGGGCAAAATCGTCGTGGTCGCGGGCTATGGCGACGTGGGCAAGGGGTGCGCGCACGCCATGCGGGGCCTCGGCGCGCGGGTGCTGATCACCGAGATCGACCCGATCTGCGCGTTGCAGGCGTGCATGGAAGGATATCAGGTCACCACGATGGAAGAGGCCGCGCCCATCGGCGACATTTTCGTGACAACCACCGGGTGTTGCGACGTGGTGCGCGGCGAGCATTTCGACGTGATGAAAGACGAGGCCATCTGCTGCAACATCGGCCATTTCGACTCCGAAATCCAGATTGCCTATCTTGAGAATCGGAAGGACATCAAGGAAATCAACATCAAACCGCAGGTGGACAAGTTCGTCTACCCCGACGGCAGGTCGATCATCATGCTCGCGCGGGGACGCCTTGTGAACCTCGGCTGCGCGACCGGGCACCCATCGTTCGTGATGTCGAACTCGTTCTCGAACCAGACGCTGGCGATCGTGGCGTTTGCGACCGAGACGGCCAAGTACGAGAAAGGCAAAGTATATACGCTGCCGAAGACCCTCGATGAAGAGGTCGCGCGCCTGCATCTGGGCAAGCTGGGCGCGAAACTCGAGAAGCTCACCCCCGAGCAGGCCGAGTATCTGGGCGTGCCGGTCGAAGGACCGTACAAGCCCGACCATTACCGGTATTAGACCCCGCGCGGGAGCGGTCCTGGCGGCAGGGCTTCGAGACCTATTGGACGTATGCCTGGCATAGGGCCGGCGGGTCGCGTTCTCGCGTTGAGGCTTGCCCGGCGCGGCGGGTATCGCTATCGTGGTCACTTATGAAGATGCCCTTGATCGAGAAGCTCGGCCGCTCGATTGCCCGCCGGCGCTTGTGGTGGCCCATCCTGCTATTGGCCGTCGCGTTGCCGCTTCCGTCTTTGTCTGGCGGCACGGTCGCCGATGACAACTATTTCCGCATGCTTGCGCGAGGCGCGCCCGGTGCGCCCGAGCTTGCGCGGAGTCCCTTGGACGCTTTCAATTTCACCGGCACGGACAGCTGCGACAAAACTGCCCGAAAAGAGCGGGGATTGATCGCGTGGTGGACGCCGGAGGACATGCAGATCGCGTTTTGGCGTCCCCTGACCGCGCTCACCCATTGGTTCGACAACGCACTTCTGGGGGAGCACGCGTGGCTTATGCATCTGCACAATATCGCCTGGTATGGGGCCCTTGTGGCTGCGGTTGTGCTGCTGTACCGGCGCTTCGATATGCCGGCGTGGGTGGCGGCCCTGGCTGCGATGTTGTATGCGGTGGACGACGCCCACGCGCTTCCAGTCGCATGGATTGCGGGGCGCAACGCGTTGCTTTCTGGATTGTTCGGGGTGCTGAGTCTGATAGCCCATGATGCCTGGCGGCGGGAGAAAAGACGGCTGGCCGGGATGATTGCTCCGGTGCTGTTTGCGGCGGCGCTGTTGTGTGGGGAAGCGGCGGCCGGCGCCGGAGGTTTTCTGGTGGCCTACGCCGTCTTCATAGAGCGCGGGCCGCGGTGGCGGAGTGCGGCCAGCCTGTTGCCGTACGCGTGCGTCGGCGCAGCATGGCGCGTGCTGTATGTGCGGCTTGGCTACGGGGTGGCGGCGTCCTCACTGTACCTCGAGCCCTTCGAACAGCCCCTGGCCTATTTTCGCAACGTCGTAACCCACGTTCCGCTGATGCTGTCAGGCCAGTTCGCGTTTCCGGATCCGGCGGTGTGGCTGGTGCTGAGCGCGCCGGGGCGGGCCGTGCTGTTGGCTTGGGCGTGCTGCGTGATAGGGGTAGTGCTATGGCTCATGTGGCCGGGGTTAGAGCGTGAACCGCAGCTCCGCTTCTGGCTGGCGGGCACGCTGATGGCAATGGCCCCCGCGTGCGCCACGTGGCCCCAGAACCGGCTGATGCTCCTGCCCGGCGTTGGGGCGATGGCCCTGCTGGCACATGCCATCGTGCTGGGGCTGAGGCGCCGCGGCAGCGAACCTGTCGAGTTTCATTCCGGCAAAGACCGGCTCCGCCGGTATGCCGCTGGCGGGCTTTTCGTGCTGAACACGCTGGCCGCTTCACTAATGCTCTCGAGTACCGCGGCCGCAATAGGCTTTTCCTCGGCGTATATGACGCGGCTGGACGAAAGCCTTCCCGAGACGCCCGAGTTGGACGGGACCGATATGGTGATCGTCTCGGCGCCAATGGACGCGTTCGCGACGAGCATTCCGACTCAGAGGTCTTCCCAGGCGTCGCGAGTGCCGCGAAGCGTGCTGCTCTTGCGGGGTGGCATGGGTGATGCGGACATCTTCCGCGCCGACAGCCACACCATGATCGTCACCACCCCCGGGGGGCTACTCGAACGGCCGTGGTCGATGCTGTTTCGCGATGTGGACACGCACCCGTTTGCACCAGGCGAAGCCGTGCGGCTGCCAATTGCGGCGATTACGGTGTTGTCAGTCTCCCCCAATGGAAATCCGCTCGAAACGGAGTTCCGCTTCGAGAAGCCTCTGGAACAGGGAATGCAGTGGCGAATATGGGACCGCGCGGCATTCGCCGAGTTCCACCTGCCGGAGGTGGGCGGCTCCGTTCACATCCCCGGCGGCGACCTGATAGGATTGACGCTGGCCGTGCTCAAAACGAGCCGGACAATTCCGGAGTGACCCATGCATTCCGACGACGTCGTCCGCATCGCTTATGGCAAAGGGTCCATCCCGCTGCGCATTGACCCCGCGCGCGCCCGTTGGCATATCGTCGTGCCCCGTCATGTGCCCGCGCTTCGCAATCCGAAGGAGCACTTCCAGGCGGGGTGCGCGAAACCTATCGGGTCCCCCCCACTCTCCGAAATTATCCGGCCAAACGACCGCGTCGTGATCACTACCTCTGACGGAACGCGTCCGGTACCCAATCGCCTGCTGTTGCCCTGGCTGCTCGACCGCCTGCCCGTTGCGCCGGAGAATGTCACGCTGGTCATAGGCACGGGCAGCCACCGCCCCAACACCCCGGAAGAACTGGAGAACATGCTGGGAGCGGAGGTCCTGCGCCGGGTTCGCGTCGTCAATCACGATGCCTATGACCCGGCGGGCAATATCCGCGTGGGCGAGTCCGCGGCAGGGCATCCGGTCTCACTGAACCGCCTGTATGCCGAGGCCGACAAACGCGTCGCAGCCGGATTCATCGAGCCTCACTTCTTCGCGGGATTTTCGGGTGGGCCGAAAGCGGTCGCGCCGGGCCTGGCCTCCATCGAGACGATCCTGGGATTGCACAGCTACGGCCTGGTGGCGGACCCTCGAAGCACCTGGGGCGTCCTCGAGGAAAACCCGATGCACGCGGCAATTCGCGAAGCGGCGGCGTGTTGCCCGCCAGATTTCCTGGTCAACGTAACGCTGAATGCTGAAAAAGAGATCACCGGCATATTCTGCGGAGATTACCTTGAAGCGCACCGGGCGGGATGTGGACGGGCCGCGGCAGACGCCATGGCCGCCGCGCCAGCCCTGTGCCCCCTCGTGATCACCTCGAACAGCGGGTTTCCGCTCGACCAGAACCTGTACCAGACGGTGAAGGGCATCTCGGCGGCGGCCCGCGTGTGTTCGGAGGGAGGCCGTATCGTCGTCGCGAGCGAGTGCGCCGACGGGGTTCCAGACCATGGCAATTTCGCGCGGCTCATGGCCCAGACAAAGACGCCGCAAGCGCTTTTAGCATGGCTCAAGGCACAACCGGCGCCCATTCTCGACCAGTGGCAGGCTCAGGTGCTGGCGGACATTCTGCAGCGGTGTTGTGTGTCCATCTATTCGTCATTGCCGGCCCGGGACGCTGAACGATGCATGCTGTTGCCTTTGTCGAATCTTCAAGCGTGCGTCGATGCCGAGCTTGCGGCGCTTGGGAACGGCGTGGATGTAGCCGTACTGCCCCATGGCCCCATCACGATACCCTTCGTGGAGGCGTGAGCTCGAGACCCCAGCGAAAAAACGACTCCGGACGTGAAGTTGCCTCGCTGTCCCGGATGAACTGAGCCGTTCCGCGTGTTGTCTCTAACAAAGGCGAAGCCGGTCGGTTACCCCCTTCGTAACCCTCCCTGCACCAGGAATATCGCCCAGAGCAGGCATGTTTGCTTCAAGGTATACGAGCGGGGACGAAACAACTGCCGGACCCTCGGGATAAGCCTTATGAGACATGCAGAAGAGCCGCCAGAGATGGATGGAAATATGATATCTGAAACGACTGAGAAGACCGCGAAATCTCCGGAATATGCCGGCAGCCGTATCGAGCGGAGCAATCGGGAGGTCGCGGAATTGGCCAACCGGACCTACGAGCACGGCTGGGTGACCAACATCGAGATGGAGACCGCGCCTTTAGGCCTCAACGAGGACGTCATTCGTCTGATCTCGGCGAAGAAGGAGGAGCCGGAGTGGCTGCTGGAATGGCGCCTGAAGGCGTTCCGCCACTGGAAAACGATGACGGAGCCCCGGTGGGCCAATGTCAGCTATCCCGAGATCGATTATCAGGGCCAGCGGTATTACGCCGCGCCCAAGCGCAAATCGAAACAGTTGAGCAGCCTCGACGAGGTCGACCGCGAGTTGCTCAATACCTTTGAGAAGCTGGGTATCCCGCTGGAAGAGCAGAAGCGCCTGGTCGGCGTGGCCGTTGACGCTGTGTTCGACAGCGTATCCGTGGCCACGACGCACCAGGAGATTCTAGCGAAGAAGGGCATCATCTTCTGCTCGTTTTCGGAGGCCGTGAAGCGCCATCCCGAGCTGGTGCGCACGTATCTGGGCAGCGTGGTGCCTTACACCGACAACTTCTTCGCGACGCTGAATTCGGCCGTCTTCAGCGACGGGTCGTTCTGCTACATTCCAAAAGGCGTGCGTTGCCCGATGGACCTGTCCACCTACTTCCGCATCAACGCGGCGGATACCGGCCAGTTCGAGCGCACCCTTATCGTGGCCGAGGAGGGGGCGTTCGTGAACTACCTCGAAGGCTGCACCGCCCCGATGCGCGACGAGAACCAGCTCCATGCGGCAGTCGTCGAACTGGTGGCTCTCGACAACGCCACCATCAACTACTCGACCGTGCAGAACTGGTTCAGCGGCGACGAACAGGGCCGCGGCGGCATCTTCAACTTCGTGACCAAGCGGGGGAAATGCCTCGGCAGAAACTCCCGCATCTCATGGACCCAGGTCGAGACGGGCTCGGCCATTACCTGGAAGTATCCGAGCTGCATCTTGATGGGCGACAACTCGGTGGGCGAGTTCTATTCGGTCGCGCTGAGCACGAACTACCAGCAGGCGGATACGGGCACGAAAATGATCCATCTGGGCAGGAACACGAGCAGCACGGTCATTTCGAAGACCATCTCGGCCGCGCACGGCAACAACAGCTATCGCGGCATGGTCAAGGTCATGCCGAAGGCCGAGAACGCGCGCAATTACACGCAATGCGATTCGCTCCTGATTGGTGACCAGTGCGGCGCGCACACGTTTCCGCATATTGAAGTGCGCAACAAATCGGCAAGCGTCGAGCACGAAGCTTCGACGTCCAAAATCAGCGAGGACCAGTTGTTCTACTGTAAGCAGCGGGGCATTGGTCCGGAAGACGCCATATCGATGGTTATTAACGGGTTCTGCAAAGAAGTGTTCGACCATCTTCCGATGGAGTTCGCGGTTGAGGCCACAAAGCTGCTGAGCGTGAGCCTCGAAGGGAGTGTAGGGTAAATGCTCGAAATCAGTAATCTGCATGCGAAGGTCGAAGACATCCAAATCCTCAAGGGTGTCGACCTGAAAGTGAACGCGGGCGAAGTGCACGCAATCATGGGCCCGAACGGCTCGGGCAAAAGCACGCTGGCGCAGGTGTTGGCCGGCCACGAGCAGTACGAGGTAACCGAGGGGGAAGTCACGTTCCTCAAAGAGAACCTGCTCGAGCTGCCCACGGAAGAGCGTGCGCGTTTGGGATTGTTCCTCGCGTTTCAGTACCCGGTCGATATCCCCGGCGTCACGAACGCGTATTTCCTTCATGCCGCGCTCAACGAGATCCGCAAGAGCCACGGCCAGGAAGAACTCGACGCCATGGACTTCCGCCATCTGCTCCACGAGAGAATGGAGCTGGTGGCGATCGAGCCGGCGTTCGCGGAGCGGCCCGTAAATGACGGGTTCTCAGGCGGCGAGAAGAAACGAAACGAGATCCTCCAGATGGCGGTCCTCGAACCCAAACTCGCTATCCTGGACGAGACGGATTCCGGCCTGGACATCGATGCGCTGCGGATCGTCGCGGACGGGGTCAACAAAATGCGAGGCCCCGAACGGTCGATGATCGTCGTGACGCACTACCAGCGGCTTCTGGACTACATCGTTCCCGATTTCGTTCACGTGATGTATCAAGGGAGAATTGTTCGCTCGGACGGTAAAGAACTGGCGCTTGAACTCGAAGAAAAGGGCTACGAGTGGGTGCGTGAGGAGTTGGCTGCCGCCCGTACCGCGGGTTAGACGAGGCTTTGCGACTGTGGAGTTTTCCAATGACTGAAGTGGCTGAAAGAATCTCGGATAAGGAGTGTTGCCTCCATGCGCCAGCCAGGCGCGTCCAGGATGGGGCGCCCGAGTGGCTTTGCCGTCTGCGCGAATTGGGCGCAAAACGCTTCGAAACCCTGGCATTCCCGACCCGTAAAGACGAAGAGTGGCGGTTCACGGACGTTAGACCCATCCTGCGTACGGCATTCGAGACCCCCGTCGAGTCCTGTCCGGCGGCTATTGACACTGCTGGCATCGAGCCGCATCTGTTCAAAGAACCCGGCTGGACCGAACTGGTATTCGTTGACGGTTTCTTCGCCCCCGAGGCGTCTCGCGGCATAACGGGCGGCAACTTGGACGTACGCAGCCTCGCGGAGATGGCTAAGATCGACGGCGCGCTGGCCAGCAAACACTTGGACAGCCTCGCGGGCGAGTCGGGCAATGTTTTCAACGCCCTGAACTCGGCGTTTCTGTTGGACGGGGCGATCGTTCACGCGCCACGCGGGTATGCGGCGCAAACGCCCGTACACATCCTGTATGTCACCACCGGCAGGGAGAAAGACAAGGCGGCGCACCCTCGCAATCTGATTGTTCTGGACGAGACAGCCGAGCTGACTTTGATCGAAAGCTATGTGGGGCTCACGGACGCGCCCTACTTCAATAACGTGGTAACCGAGACGGTGCTGGGTGATGGGGCGGTGTTGAAACGTTACAAAGTGCTCCACGAAGGCCCGCAGGGCTATCATTTGGCATCGATGCGGGTGCATCAGGGCACGAACAGCGTTTTCAATTCGTTTTCGGCTATCCTGGGCGGCAAGATCGCTCGAAATGAGCTGAATACGCGGCTGGCAGGCGAAGGCGCCGCCGTATCGCTCGGCGGGTTGTATCTCGCCGAGGGCAGCCAGTTGATCGATAACGCGGTGAGCATCGAGCACGCCAGCCCCCGGTGCACGAGCCGGATCCGGTACAAGGGCGTGTTGAGCGATACGTCCCACGCGGTATTCAGCGGCAAAGTCCATGTGCACAGGGAGGCGCAAAAGACCGACTCGAACCAGCTCAACAGCAACTTGCTGTTGTCGGACACAGCCACCATTGACACACGCCCGATTCTGCAGATCTTCGCGGACGACGTAAAGTGCACGCACGGCGCGACGGTCGGCCAGCCTCCCCGAGACCAGATCTTCTATTTCCAGAGCCGGGGCATATCCGAAGCGATGGCGCGGGCGCTGCTCACGTGCGGATTCGCGGGCGAGGCCGTTGACGAAATTCCCGTTGAACCGTTGCGAACGCGCCTGCACGAGTACATTTACAACCGGTACAGCCCGTATGGCCGGGGCCGGACAGAAAGGCAGTAAGCACATGGAAACGGTCCTGAAGAGAGCTGCGGGCGCCTTGCCTCATAACACGCCGGCTTTCGACGTGGCGGCGATACGGCGGGATTTTCCGATATTGCATACGACGGTGCACGGCAAACCGCTGGTGTACCTGGATAATGCTGCCACCAGCCAGAAGCCGCAGGCGGTGCTCGACGCGATCTCGCGGTACTATTCGGAAACGAATGCCAACATTCACCGGGGCTTGTACCATCTCAGCGAGGAGGCGACGAAAGCGTATGATGACGCGCGCCACAAAGTGATGGCGTTCCTCAACGCCCGGCTGAAATGTGAAATTGTCTTCACGCGCGGCGCGACGGAAAGCATCAATCTGGTCGCGCAGACCTACGGACGCGAACATGTGAAGGCAGGCGACGAAATCCTGATCACGCATATGGAGCACCATTCGAACATCGTGCCGTGGCAAATGTTGTGCCGGGAGAAAGGGGCCCGCTTGCGTGTGGCGCCAGTGACCGACACCGGCGAACTGGATATGGATGCTTTCCGGCGCATGATCACGGACCGGACAAGACTTGTAGCGCTCACGTACGTGTCGAATGCGCTGGGAACGGTGAATCCCGTGGGTGAGCTGGTGCGCATCGCGCACGGCAACGGGGTGCGCGTGCTTGTCGACGGAGCGCAGGCGGTCCCGCATCTTCCGATCGACCTGCTCGACATCGGCTGCGACTTTTTCGTGTGTTCGGGCCACAAGATGTTCGGCCCTACGGGAATAGGCATTCTGTACGGACGGGCCGAACTGCTCGAGGACATGCCGCCCTACCAGTCGGGCGGCGACATGATATTGTCGGTCCGGTTTGACGAGACCACGTTCAATTCGCTGCCGCACAAGTTTGAGGCGGGCACGCCCAATATCGCCGGGGCGATCGGGCTCGGCGCCGCAATCGACTACGTGAATCAGTTGGGCATGGAACGCATCGCGGCGCATGAGGCCGGACTGCTCCAGTACGGAACCGAGGTGTTGCGTTCGGTGAAGGGCGTGCGAATCATAGGTAACGCCGCGCACAAGGCGTCGGTGCTTTCGTTTGTCATGGACGCGGCGCATCCGCACGATATCGGCCAGATTCTTGACGAGGAGGGCGTGGCCGTGCGGGCGGGCCACCATTGCGCCCAGCCTTTGATGGAACGGTTCGACGTGCCGGCCACCGCACGCGCTTCCCTGGCTTTCTACAACACAAAGGAAGAGCTGGACGTGTTCGGCAAGGCCCTCGAACGTGTGAACGAGGTGTTTGGGTAATGCAGCAGACCAACCGCGCCCTGTACGAAGAGGTCATCCTCGAGCACAACCGGAAACCACGGAATTTCCATTCCATGGAAGACGCGGCTCGGAAAATCGAGGGGCACAATCCCCTTTGTGGAGACCATTTCACCGTGTATCTGAAACTCGAGGGAGATGTCATCTCGGACATTTCATTTGAGGGCAAGGGCTGCGCCATCTCGAAATCGTCTGCTTCCCTCATGACGACGCTGTTGAAAGGCAAAACCGTTCGAGATGCCGAGAACCTGTTTGTCCAGTTCCACCGGATGGTCACGTCGAATCCGGACGCGCCCATTGATGAAAAGGCCATAGGCAAACTGGCGGTTTTTTCGGGCGTTCGCGAGTTTCCTGTTCGTATCAAGTGCGCGACGCTCTCCTGGCACGCGGTGCTCAGTGCATTGCGGGGCGCCGGCGAGGCTGTAACAACGGAGTAGGAACGGCTTGCGCGTTGCCGGTGCGGGAAATGGACAGGATTTTGATTGCCGCCGGCACGCGGTGGTAGCATATGGCATTGGTGCTATCTACCGATAAGCCCCCGAACAGCCCGATCTTAGCGATGGTGGCCAGCGGCAGGGAACCACCCGCAAGGGCACGGTTGGAGTACCGGCTCTGGTTGTAACCCCGAGAGGAATACCGGCGATGACAAGAATATTCGCAGCCCAGGATACGCAGACATTCGAGGAACTGCTCGAGGCCATGCGTGTCAAACTGCGCCGGCTCATACCCGACGTAGAAATTCGGGCAAAAGCCCGGCTGGCGTTCGAGATCAACACCCTCAAGCGCCGGTTGAACGCTATCATCCTCGGGCATAATTACATGGAACCGGCCCTGTATTGTTCGGTACCGGATAACGTGGGAGATTCACTGCAACTGGCGCGATTCTCGGCTCAGTCGAACGCGGATATCATCGTGTTTTGCGGCGTGAAGTTCATGGCTGAAACCGCCAAAATTCTCAATCCCGACCGCATGGTGCTGATCCCCAGCCTCGAAGCGGGCTGCTCGCTGGCCGAGGGCATCAGCGGGGACGATGTCAAGGCCCTCAAGAGACGGTTTCCGGGAGCGCCGGTGGTCAGCTACGTAAATACCCACGCGGAGACCAAAGCCGCGTCGGACTACTGCTGCACGTCAGGGAATTCGGAGGCGGTCCTCAGATACCTGCTCGACAAGGGGCACAAGCACATCATCTTCGTGCCGGACGAGTTCCTGGCGCGCAATACGGCGCGCGAACTGGGCGTCGCGTTCATAGAGGGCTGGATTCCAGGAACGGAGAAGGATTTGCGCGCCGACACCCCCGCGGTCATCGGCTGGGGCGCGCATTGCGAAGTGCATGAACTTTTCGAGGCTGAAGACGTGGACGCCGTGAAACGGCAGTTCCCCGAAGCCATCACGATCGCCCATCCCGAGTGCAAACCGGGCGTCATCGAAAAGGTGGACGTGACGGGCAGCACGAAGAAGATGGTCGACTATGTCCAGGCATCACATGCCAATCAGTTCATGTTGTTTACGGAATGCAGCATGGCCGACAATCTGGCCGCGGAGAATCCCGACAAGGAGATGATCCGGCTCTGCAGCCACCAGTGCCCGCACATGGCGCTGATTACGCTTGAGCAAACGCTGGCCTCGCTCCAGAACCTTCAGTACCAGGTGGAACTGCCCGAGGAAATCATCAGAAACGCAAAAGCTCCTATTGACAACATGCTGGCCATTTCCTGAGCCGGCGGAATTATGCGCTTCGCGGCTTTGTTTAGTTGAAAAGGTGTGCAGCAGTAACGCAAGGGGGACCGATGCTCTATTACAAGACTTCGCAACCCGTCCCGGGCAAGGGGTATGCGACGATTTATTACGAGTGTGACGACAGCCAGAAGGTGCTGCGTTACGTGACGCACATTGACGGAACCGGAGAAATCGAGCGCGTAGCCGAGCCCATCGTAAAGAAACTATACCGGCCTGACGTGCTCCGCGATTCCTCGCAGGAGGAATTCGAGCAGTACTGGAATCAGGGCGGCTGAGTCCCAACGAAAGGAGACGAACTATGGCCGAGACAGACAAGACCCAGCCCGCGGCAGCAGCCAGGGAACCGAATGCCGCAAGCAACTTCCATCTGGATATGCCCATCGCCGAAGCGATTCAGATACATCCTCGCGTGCGGGAAGTATTCGCGGCGTTTCATCTTGGAGGCTGCGCCCACTGCGCGCTGGGGCAGTTTGAGACCATCGGGCAGGTGTGCGCCGGTTACGGCGTGGATCCGGATGCCTTGCTCGACGTTTTGGAGAGTCTTGTCCAGGAAGAGCCCGAGTCGCAGGGATAAACCGGGCGGGGGCGGAAAGAACAGATATCAGGACACCGGGATGGACGGCGCCAGAGGCCGCATCCGCGGTGTCTCTTGTGTCGAAGAGGGTGATTCACTGTGGATATTGCGATACGTCATCCCTACCGCACGGGGCACTTCCAGTGGTTGAAAGGCAATCTGCACACGCACACCACGAACAGCGACGGCGCGCGAACCCCTGAAGATTGCGTGAAGGCCTATGCCGGGAGGGGGTATGACTTCCTCATGATAAGCGACCACGACCGTTTCACTAATCCGGAAGGGCTGGACGGAAACGGCATGGTTTTAATCCCCGGCTATGAGATTACGGCGAACGGCCCCCATATTCTCCATGTGAACGGGCGAAGCTGCCTGAAGCCGGTCGAGGATCGCCAGGCGGTTCTGGATGCCGTCGGCCAGGCGGGCGGTTTCGCCATCATGTGCCATCCCAACTGGGAGGAGCACTTCAATCATTGCCCCCAGGAAAAGCTCGCGTCGTGGACCGGCTATGTGGGGCTGGAGATCTGCAACGGCGTGTGCGTCTGGGCCGAAGGAAGCGGCCTGGCATTAGACCGTTGGGACATGCTGCTCTCGGCCGGCCGCGTGGTATGGGGTTACGCCACGGACGACACTCACAAGGTCCATACGGAAGGGAATGCGTGGACAGTGGTGCAGGCCGTCGAGCGGTCTGTCGAAGGGGTAGTTGACGCCCTCGTGCACGGCCGCTGTTACGCCAGCACCGGCGTGACCATCGAAACCATCGAGGTAAAGGACGATACGGTCCGGGTCGTTGCGCCACGCGCGGACCGAATAGATGTTCTCGGGGATTTTCAGCGGTTGGCGGCCAAACACCGCGGCCCGGAAGCTTGCTTCCGGTTCTCGGAAGAAGATATATACTCGTATGTGCGGTTCGAGTGCCACGGCCCTGAAGGCGCCATGGCGTGGACACAGCCTTTCTTCGTTGAGATTGGGTGATAGTGGGTGCGACTGTGGCGGGCACCCGCGGGCAGTGCGCGGCAAGACAATGGGGCACTGAAACAGGGACAGGTGGCCATGCAACTTGATGTTTATACGTTATCCCGTCTCCAGTTCGCCCTTACCGTGATGTTCCACTACATATTCCCTCCCCTTACCATCGGTTTGGGGTGGCTGATGGTCATCATGGAAGGAATGTACCTGAAGACGGGCGACCGCGAATATGACGCCATTGCACGGTTCTGGACAGGCATCTTCGCGCTCGTATTCACGATGGGCGCCGCTACCGGCATTGTGATGGAGTTTCAGTTTGGGACCAACTGGTCGGCCTACTCGAGGTTTGTGGGCGATGTCTTCGGCCCGGCGCTTGCCGCGGAGGGCATTTTCGCGTTTTTCCTCGAATCGGCTTTCCTGGCGGTGCTGGTGTTTGGCTGGGACCGGGTCTCCCCGAAGATGCACTTCTTCTCGACGTGCATGGTGTCCCTGGGAGCAGTGCTTTCCTCGGTGTGGATCGTCGTGGCCAATTCGTGGCAGCAAACCCCCGCGGGATTCGTTTTCAACGAGGAGCTCAATCGGGCCGAAATCACCAGTTTCTGGGGAATGGTGTTTAATCCATCGACTGTGCACCGGCTGGTGCACGTCTGGATCGGGGCGGGGATTCTGGGGGCCTTTTTCGTGTTGAGCATCGCATCGTACTACATCCTCAAGGGGCGGCATAACGGAATGGCGAAGAAGATGTTCAAGGTTGCGCTGGCACTCGGGACATTCATGTCGCTGGCCGCGCTGGGCTCAGGCCACCTGCAAGCGAAGAACGTCGGCGCCACACAGCCGACGAAGTTGGCCGCCTTCGAAGGGCTATACAAGACCCCGGACGAGGGGAAGGGCGCGCCGCTCTACTTGTTTGGCATCCCCAATAACGAAACCAAGACCGTGGACTTCGGCCTCGCCGTGCCGGGCGCGCTGAGTTTTCTGATGTACGAGAGTTTTACGAAGCCGGTAACCGGACTCGACCAGTTTCCCGAGGAGGATTGGCCGCCGGTAAACATCACGTTTCAAACCTACCACATCATGATTTCATTGGGCATGTTCTTTATTGGCATCACCCTGCTGGCATGTTTTTTCTGGTGGCGGGGCACGCTATTCGAGACGCGCTGGCTGCTGTGGCTGTTTGTGTTCGCGGTGGCGGGACCCTTCATCGCGAACGAGTTCGGATGGTGCGCGGCGGAACTGGGACGGCAGCCGTGGATCGTTTGGGGCATGTTGCGAACGGAAGAGGCTTTCTCTCCTGCCGTAAGCGCGGGTCAAGTACTGTTTTCGATTCTGATGTTCGCCCTTCTTTATTGCATGATGTTTATGGTGTGGTTGTTTGTTATGGACAAGAAGATACGCAAGGGTCCGGAGCTTTCCGGGACCGAGGGGAGTCCGAAGCCGGTCGTGCATGACGCGGCGGCGAAACCGGCAGTCCCGATGATGGACGCCGGGAACGGACCTCAACCGGACGAATCGCAGGAAAGGTAACGCCATGGACCTCAATACGATCTGGTTCTTCCTGCTTGGAATCCTCCTCACGGGATACGCGATCCTCGACGGGTTCGATCTGGGCGTCGGCATCTTGCATCCGTTCCTGCGCGAGGACAGCGACCGCCGGGTGTTGCTGAACTCGATCGGGCCGTTCTGGGACGGAAACGAGGTCTGGCTGGTGACGTTCGGCGGGGCGATGTTCGCGGCGTTTCCCGAGGTATACGCCACGGTATTCTCGGGCTTCTACACGGCGTTCATGCTGTTGTTGTATGCGCTGATCTTCCGGGCCATCTCGCTCGAACTGCGCAGCAAAGTGGATAATCCCATGTGGCAGGTTTTCTGGGATTACGCGTTCGCGGCAGGAAGCACGGTGGCCACGCTGCTGTTCGGCGTGGCCGTGGGCAACGCGATGCTGGGCATTCCCGTCAAAGAAGTGAATGGCGCCGTCGAGTTTGTGGGGACATTCTGGGGTTTGCTCGGTCCCTACCAGCTTCTGGTGGGGCTTTTCGTGGTAGCCACGTTTGCCCTGCACGGAAACCTGTATCTGTGTCTGAAAACAGATGGCGCGTTACAGGCCAAGGTACGAACATGGACGGCCAGGACCTTCGCCGTGTTTGTCATATTGTACGTGCTGGCGACAGTGTATACGCTATTCGGCGTTGGCCATGCTCTCGACAATCTCAAAGCATACCCGATTGCATGGGCCGTGGCGGCTGTGAGCGTGCTGGCCATAGTGAACATCCCGCGGTCGCTTGCGAAAAACCAGTTCCTGGCGGCATTCCTGTCGTCGTCGGCGGCCATCGCCGCCTTCAATCTTCTCCTGGGCATCACGCTGTGGCCCAATCTGGTGGTGTCGAGCATCGACCCGGCCTTCAACCTCGATATGTACAATGCCGCCTCGTCGGCAAAGACCCTGCAGGTCATGCTGATCATCGCGGGCATCGGGATGCCGTTCGTGCTGGCGTACACGAGCGTGATCTACTGGGTATTCCGCGGAAAGGTCCAGGCGGACAAGTTGATGTATTGAAAAAGGCCATTCGAAGACAGTGAAACGCCCAACCAGCAGCCGGTTGGGCGTTTCACATTTGTACCCGCGCGGAACATCTCCGCGACCGGGTCTCGACGCGTCGTTACTGGAATTCAGCCCGCCTGATAACGCATGCGACGGACGACGAAACCAGCCAGGCCAAGGCCCACCATCACCAAGGTCGCGGGCTCGGGCACAATCACGCACTCGTGCTCGATCCAACCGTCTATCGCGAAGTTCTCTCCCCAAATGTCGATGGACACCCATTCCGGGTTGAAGTCCGGAATGATGTAGTACCAATCAACTTGCCAATGCTGCCGATCCAACTCGGTCAGCGTTATCTCGCTTGGGTTGCCGAAGGGATCATCTGGAAAATCGTGGTACGCCGGGACCGGGATCGCAGGGTCGAACAACTCTAGGACCAAATCATTCGTGGCTGCCCGGCCTATGTACTGCTCCTGGTCAAACATCGGCGGGGCCCCATCCGGACCGGTATCCTCCCAGTCCGCAGTGGTCCAATTGATTGTGAAGTGGAGGTCCATCTCCAATTCGGATACGAGCGGCGTGACTACAAATTGTAGCCATATTTCCTTGAAGTGATTCGGATTTGTGGGGTCGTCATAGAACCACTGGTTATACCATGGCCCCGTCGGCGCGTTCGGATACCAGAGCCAAACCTGGCCGTCGGGAGTCTGGTAACCGGTACCGCCGCCCGTGATGCCCCCACCTGCTTCGATCTCGGCATCGAAATAGTCGATCCCCGAGGCGAATGCCGTAGATGCGAGTGCCAAGCACATTCCCAGAAGCACGCAGTTAAAGTGTAACTTCATGTCCTACCCTCCTTCTGCCTGGTGGCACCTACGAACCCCGCCAGAATGGAGCCGTCTCCCGCTCCAAATGCCACCTAATACACAATCTTTCGCATTTTTTGTACCAAGAAACACGAATATCGATAAAGTCATGCTTGCCAATAACATCACTTTTGCTGACCGCTCAAGACCGGTTTGACGATCCCTGGTCAAATGAAGATTATGTGGTCAGGACTGACCAACAAATGACTCATGTGCTGCCAATTCTCCTTGCACTGTCTTATGCCCGCCGTCACAAGCTGTAAAAGCCGGCTTCAGGACTTCCGAAAAGAAACGCTTTCCCTTGCGCAGGTTTCGTCTCCTGCGTCTCCGACGTCAGCACTGTGTTCCGGTATTCCACAGGGACAGTCTCGGCCATGCGGGCGGATTTGGCAGTAGAGGAAAGAGGCGGCCTTGGGCGAGATGAACAGGATTGCCGCGATGATCTGGAGGCCTTCGGCCGCGAGAGTGCCGCGCTCCGGAGGTCCCATGCCCCCACCGACCGCGCTCCGGAGCCCATGCCCCCGTCGGCCGCGCTTCAAAGACTTTCGGTCGAAAGAGCGTCGCAGTCTGCAGACCGCGACATATGGGGAGGAAACAAGCAACACTGGCCAACTGGTAAACTGTTCAGGGGATGGGCCAATTCTATGGTGTCCGGGAAATTACAGTCAATCGTTCTTGATGTTAAAGATGGCGACCTCGTCCTGCAGGAAGAGGGGGACGTAGAGGAGCATACGTTTTCGGTCGAGGCCGATGTCCGCGGGGGTCTTGACATCGGCAAGGGGGGCGATGGCTTTGCGGTCGGGCCCGACGGCCCAGATCTTGTTGCCGTTGAAATCGGAGACGATAAAGGTGCCGTCGTCGAGGACCTCGATGCCGTCAAGGGCCGCAAAGTAGGCGGCCAGACCGAAGGGAACAGGGTCAGCCTCGCCCTTGGGGTCGAGTTCGTAAATATCGTGCTGGTCCCAACTGACCGCAAAGAAAGCGCCTTTGTGGAACACGATGCCGTTGACGCTCGGCGGGGCTTTGAGGACGGTGACTGTTTTCGAGGAGGGTTCAACCTTGTAGATGACGCCCCGGGCGGTGTCGCTGGCGTAGACGCATGTCCCATCGGTGGCCAGGTCGTTGATTCTTTGGGCATCGGGCACGGGAATGTTCGTCAACTGGCCGCCGGGCTGGAGCGAGCGGCAAAGCAGGCGGCTATTGTCGGCAAGGTACAGCGTGTCGTTGAGGATGCACATGCCCTTGGGGGCGTTGAGAACGGCGTCCGGCGAACTGTCGAGCCAGCGCCTCTTCAGCACCTTGCCATCGGACGTCATAAGTGAGATAAAGCCCTGACCGTCGTCGGTCCAGTACTGGTCAGGCAACGCTTCGATGTTCGAGACGTAGGCCAAGGCATTCCCGGCGTCGGCAACGACACACTCGGGCACTTTGCACTCCTCGACGGTCTTCACGGGCTCGAGACGCCACGGAATGGGGCCCGCCTCTTCTCCGGCGAAGGCGGGGCATGCCGCAATCATCGCGACAGTCAGGTGCATTGCAGCCCGTTTCAGCATCGTCACGCCTCCCGCCTGGCACACTGGCATTACCGGCCGTCTTTCGAAGTACATCGTCTATTTTGCCACAATGGCGTCGAGTTCCACCTCAAAAAGAAGGTTGTCGCGGCAGATGTCGTCCTTTACATAGGCTACGGGCAAGTCAGAGATGCCTTGCGCTTCGCAATATTGCGGGAAGAGCCCGAATTCCTTGGGCTCCTTGAAATACGCGATGCTGCGGCAAACGTCCTTCCAATCCATGCCGCGGGACTCGAGGATGGCGTAGATGACCTCCATCGTCCTGGCGATCTGACCCTCGATATCATCGATAAAGACGGTATGGCCTTCGGGGGCGATGCTTGCGGTGCCGGAGACGTAGACCCGGCGGTGGTCATCCGTTTCGAACTCGACGGCGCGGCTGAACGAACTGCCATAATCGAGGGCGGGGCATTGCAGCGGAGAAGGCAAGGGACGCCGCTTTACCGAGCCGTCTTTTGCCTTGACCGCGATGAGGCCGCCGGTCAACGCGGCCCCGAAAGCGTTCGAGCCGCCGACGGCGGTGCTTGCGGGAACGAAACCCTCAAAAACGCGCCACCGTTTGAACATGGTGTCTCGGGCCTGGTTGAACTGTGGATACCACGCCGTGATCTTGTCGTTGTAAAACCACGTACGGAGAACGTCGTGGAAGTTCATGTCGGCGGTCTCGAGTCCAGCCTCCATCTGTTCGAAAACGGAGATCGCTTGCATCCCTTCCGCGAGGGAAATATCGGCGGGCAAAATTCCGCCGAGGCGGCAATACGCGGCGGATGCGTCTTCATAGCACACGCCGATGCTCCGGCCGTCATGGAGTACGGGGCTGACCTCGAGATCAGTCACGGCCCACAGTTGCACGGCGGCAGCGGGCGGCTCGGCATCGGCGCCCTCGGAGATCCAGAGCACGGGCCAAGTGATTTCGCCGCGCGCGGCAACCAGACGCTCGAAGGCCGCATCACCGGCACGGCGGGAAACGCCAAAGATCTCGTGTGACACCACGGAGGCGCGGCGAGCGTCGATTTCCTGAAAAACATCGAGCAGCAGTGACCCCAGGTCCTGTCCCGGCAACGGCGCGGCCGTAATGAACAGTTCCTGGTAGCCGCTTCGCTGGGCAATCCGTGTTTGTATGCTGTTCTCTTCTCTCAAATTCACGTTCCGTCCTTTGCGACAGTCTCACATGCGGCGCGCCGAAGCCCGCCTGACGAGACCGGGTTGTTATACAGAGCGCACGGCAGAACCGGGCGCCATTTTCTATCCGTCAAGACTTCATACGAGTGCTAGAGCGACAAAACATATACGGCGAGATCAGCGAGTTGCTCGTCCGTCAAACCGGCGGGATAATGCTGCGCTCCCGAATCCTCACGCTTCAGCATATCGAGCATGGTCGCGGCCCGGCCGTCGTGCAGATACGGGGCGGTCCGCCAGACCTCGATGAGCGTTGGCGTGTCGAATTTTGTGTCGACTTCGCGGTCCTTCCCGGTACCCACGTTGTAAAGCTGCAGATCGGTGTACAAGGGCGCGGGGTGGCACGCCGCGCAGCCCGCTTGTTGAAAGAGAGCTTCGCCGCGTTTGGCGGCTTCGCTGAGCGCACCGTCCTGCAGGTATGGGCTCGGCACCGCGGTAACGGCCTTTGCATACTCGTCGATCGCCTGGGCGTCCTCCTCCGGACGCACGGCGAATTGGATGAAGCGAATGCCCGAGCGGACGGCCGTCTCCGCTTTATCACGCACGCCGGTGACCATGACCGGCGGCGTCTTGTGCGACAAGAGGAGGCTCTTGCTGTTCTTGGGATTGCCCATGCCGTCGTTGAGAAGGTCCCAATTCAGACCATCGGCGCGCATGTCGGGATGGCAACTGGCGCAGCTTTGCCAGTTCTGGAAACACAGGGCGGCGTCGTTGAACAGCATCTCGCCTTTGCGCACGGCCGTCATTTCCTGCCTGGCTCCCAGGGGTATGGACGCGGCGGCGGGACGAGCCTCGGGATTCGCGTCTACCACGCCGACGCTGTCGGTGAAATACTCGGCCGCGTAGACTTTCGTGCCGGCCATGGCGATCCCGCGGGCGCCGTTGCCCTTGAGTTTGAGACGGCGGCGCATGCCGACCAGGAATGCGAGGTCGTTGGGGACATCGCCGGGGGCGCGGGACACTTCGGACACCTGCTCGCCCGCGGCGACTTTGGTGAGCTTGTCGTGCATCGCAGCGCGGTCAATCACGCTGATTTCATGGGTGCCCGCGTGAGAGACGCAGACGCAGGCGCCGTCGGCGCTTACCAGCACCCCCCACGGATTGGCGGCCCCCAGGTCGACGTCGTCGAGCAGAACCGTGTTGAACAGCTTCTGGCCGGCGATATCGATGATGCTCAGCGCGTTGGTATTCATCCAGCCACGCTCCAGTTGCGTGGTAGGAAGCTGGTAGCGTCCAAGAAGATGGGTAGCGTACGCATATGCGCCATCGGGCGAGACGGCAATGCCGCGGAGACCGGTGCTGCCATTGGGGAGCACGATGTTCGTGACGACGCTCTTCGCGCTTGTGTCGATAATCGAGACGTTCGCGGACACGTAGTCGCCATCGGAGGGGCCCACAGGAAGGTGGTTGGCCACACAAAGCCATTTCCCATCGGGAGTAACAGCCGCGCCGAAGGGTTCGCGAGGCACCGCTATTCGCGCAAGTTCCGCATTGGCGGCGGCATCGATCACGGAAACGTTGTTGTCAAAACGGTTGCAGACGTAAACAAACCTCCCATCGGGGCTTGCGACGGGGGAAACCGGCGTATGCCCGAGGGGAATGCTTGCTCTGACCGCCCCGTCGGCACGGTTCATCACAAGCAGAGCGCCTTTGGGCGCGCCGATGGTCACGTAAAGGGCGGTTCCGTCAGCGGAAATGCAGAGCCCCGTGGGCGAATCCGGCAGGGGAAAGCTGGCGGCAACTGCATTGTTCTCCAGCCCCAGTACTATGACCTGCTTGCCTGTGTGTGCAGCGACATATAGCGTGGTCTGCTCGGGACTCACCGCCACACACAACGGCGACACGTATTCCTGCGCGAATGCGATGCCGGCCGTCAATCCCGCAATCACTATCACGGCCGCACACCCGCGCTGCCAGATCGTCGCCTTCGTCATGTCACGGTCCCCCTGTTCGGCGCCCAGCTTTACCCGGCGCACTGACCTTTGTCCAAAAAACGCGGCCGCAACACCACGCCGGCACGATACGGGGCGGTTTTGCCGGCCGCGGCATCGGTTGAACCCTCATTGTACCGATTTCTTCGGCGAGATTCTAACTGCATACCCCCGAGAACAGGACAATTCCCGTATACCCTGCATACAGCCCTCCCAGGGGAGTTTCTCGAGAGGTTAAACACCAATTTGCGCCGAAATATCCCTGGTCTGCCGTTGAGTGAGCCAAACAAGGGAAGAACGCGCCTTTTGTCGTCGTGGCAGGCCTCGAAGCCCGCGCGTTTCATACCAGTACTATGCAAGGGGCCGCCTGCTCATCCCTGAGATTCGCCCTGGGCCTTGGGCGTCCGATGCGACCGGTCTTTGGCATGTTGCGCCTCGGGTTCGCCGAACAGGACCATGCGGAACCCCACATTGAAGGTCCGCTGCCAGGGTTTGTGTGCGAGCCGGTATGCGGCCTTTGCCCGGCAATGCCGGTCGTACCACGAGCCGCCGCGTTCCAGCTCTCTTGGCGTTGCTGGTCACTTTCGCGCGATGTTGACGGGGTTCGTGCCGTCAACGGACATGAGCACGCGGAAACCTACATTGAAAACCTTCTGATACGGCTTGTATCGCAACCGGAACGACGCAGTGGCACGGTAGGGCCGGTCAAGCCAGGACCCTCCGCGAACGACCTTGTCGTCGCGCGAAATGGGGTCGTTACGCCCATCCTCCGCGTAGGGGTACGCGGCAAACGAGGTGCGGGTCCACTCGGCGACGTTCCCATGCATGTCGAGCAATCCCCAGGGATTCGGCTGATATTTGCCGACACCGGTCACGATGCGCTCACCGTCATCGAACCGGGCGTCTTTGGGGAGAAAATCCTCGTACGGGCTCGGGTTAGCGATGGGTTGAGGATCAATACCGGCGACGGCCAGCAGTTTGACCGACAGGTCAGCGAGATTGGCGAAGCCCGAGAAATCCGCATCCATGCCGCCGTAGAAGAACGGGGTATCGGCGCCCGCACGGCATGCCCATTCCCATTGCGCCTCGGTCGGCAGGGTGCAGGGAGCGCCAGCGCGGCCGGTCAACCATTCGCAGAAGGCCATGGCCTCGTCCCATGAAACGCGGGCGACGGGCTGCTCGGGCAGGTTCGCCGGGTAGCCGGGCCGGGTATGGTCCTTATTGTGCTGATCGATGGTTCCGGTATCATGGGCGGGATTGAAGCACGCGTACTGTGCGTTTGAGACTTCCGTGACGCTCATCCAGAAGGGCTGCCCGATGGTCACGGCGGACGGGGGTTGTTCGTCGATGGCCCCGGCCGCGCTGCCCATAACGTATTCGCCGGCGGGGATGAGAACGAAATCCATGGTGAGACCGTTGCCGAGGTCGACGGTTCTTCGCTGCGGTTCGGACGGCCCATCGGCGGCGGCGACGGCGCCAGCCGCGGCGCGTTGAAGGGCTTGCGCATCTTCGTTCGAGAACGGCCAGCCGTCGACAGGGACTGCGGCGTTCTGTTGCATGACGGGCGGTTCGGGCGCCATGAATTCGCGCGGCGCGCCGAGTCCTTCGGGGATAGCCTCGAGATCTTCACTGCGGTTGGCATAGGCGGCGAGCATGGCGGCGCGGCGCTTGTCGAACTCGCCCGGAATGGGACGATGCTCATGCCACGTGCCGTGATCCGGAACGTTGAGATCGATCCAGGTGTAGAGCCGGTCCCATGCCTCGTCATCGAGTTTCACGCCATGATGGCCCTTTTCGAGCATCTGGATCAGCTCGCTCGTGTCCGCGTGCCATTCCATGGGCGTGGCCAGATGGTAGTCGCTCTCGGGTCCCGGGCGCCGCACGTAGGGGTGTAGTGCAAGGTATGAGGGGGTGAAGTTGTTCCACCCGTTCTGATCTTTGCGGGCGAAGTCGGGGCGTCCTTCTTGCCCGTTGTGGCAACCCACGCAGAACTGGTCAAGCGCCGGCTGGACATCGCGTTTGAAGCTGAACCCCCGCGCAGGGCCGTACCACGGTTCGATAGCCGCGGGACGCGTGCGCGACGCCAGCGTGCGCGTGACGGGCGGCCCCATGTTCTGCTTCTCGTGGCAGCCGACGCACGAGAGAATCTCTCCCGGCATGGCCGTGAACCAACTTCGCATGACCTGAAGCGCGCGCCCGCGGTCGTCAAGCGGTTGCACGGCAATGGGAGTATTCGCGGGGACAGTGAAAACCGCCGAGCCATCGTCGAAGACAGGCACGGTGCCGAGAATACGGTGTACGTCCCACGGGCCTTCGACGCCGATGTGCATGTGGCCGCCCATCTTGGGATAGGTGTAGTGCATGGCGAAAAGGCGGAGCTTCTTGACCGTCCCGCGAGGAATATCTTTCAAGCCGTCCCCCTGGTAGATGTCAGCGAGGTATACGGTGGCGTCTTTCGAATCGAGACGCACCTTGTCGGGGATCGCGGGAGGCGTTGGGGTCGCGCGGAACGGGACGGGCTCCAACAGCGCGTACCCCGGCTCTTCTTTCAGAAGGACCATGTTGTCGAAGATGTCGACGAGATAGATCCCCCAGAGAGCATCGGGCGCGGGTTTGCACGACACCAGGAAGTACTTGTCGCTCAGGGGATAGGGGTGCAGGAATTTCGGCCACGAATCATTGACCAGTTGGTCGACGATTATTGGTTCCACACGCTTGCCGTAGCCGGGGATCCGCTGTAGCGCCCCGTCGGCCTCGTGACGGCCCGCGGCAGGATCGAAGACTACGAGTTCGCCCATGCGCGCAACGCCATGATGGCCGGATACGATAGCAATGATCTTGGTGGGATGACCCGGGATCGGCCGCGCATAAAAGATCGAGTTGGGCCAGAACGAGTTGCTGCCGTAGTACTCCATCTGGTTGGTGCCGTCCGGGTTCATATTGAAAAGGAGCCTCGAAAAGTAGTGCGGCGTATCCGAATACTCCCAGCGTGAGAACAGCACCCGGCCATTGTTGAGCACCGTGGGGCACCAATTGTGGTCCTGGTCGAAGCAGAGCATGCGGATGCCCGTGCCGTCGGGATTCATGACGCAGAAATTGGCCACGGCGTCGGCCCCGCCCACGCATGGAATGCCCTGGAAACAGCGGGTAGACGCGAAGATGATCCGGCCGTCCGGGAGGTAGCACGCGTCGTAGTTGTCGACGTCGGGCTGGTCTCCGGGGGTAACCTGGCGCAGACCGGAACCGTCGGCGCGTATTTCCCAGATCTGCCAGCGGTCTTGCGAACCGGGCATCGAGATGAGCATCTTGCTGGCGTCGAAATGCAGGTCGACGTCGCCCACGAATACGGGCCCCTCGGGTTTGAAGAAGGTCGTGAGTGCGCTATCCGGAGACACGGGGTTCATGACGCAGATTTCATTGTCGTACCCGGCGCGTGCAACCGCACAGTTGCCCTGCCAGTTCTGCGGAAGGCCCATGTTGCCTTCCCCCCGTTTGACCAGCAGCAGGCGCTCGAAATGGAGCAAGGGATTGGCGAGCAGGGCCTCGCGCTGCAACGCGGTCGCTTGGGCGGCCGTCTCGCCAAGTGCGGCTTCCGCGCCCGGTTGAGCATCGAGGATGGCTTGACGCGCCTTCCCGGCAACCGCGTCCATCTCGGCAACGCGTTTGACAAGGGCCTCGCCATCGGCGTACTCGCCGGGATAGGCTGCCGTGAGATCGGCGACCGCGCGCCGCAACGCTTCAAAATTGACCCGGTTCAGGAGTTCGGCGTTCCCGGCGGCAAGACGCGCGCGCTCGAAAAGGGCCAGCCAGCGCGGGTCGTTGGCGGCGGCTTGCTCCTCTTTCAGCCTGGCCGCCTCGTTCTTGAGACCAGATGCCAGGTCGCCCAGACGATCGAATGCGTCATTTACGATGCGTTCCTCGGTGGCCATGTCTCCGGCGGTGCGGAACCAGTAGAGCGGCCCATCGCCGCCGGCACTCTGCTCGAACCACTGAGTCTGCAGCGGGAAATCGGCGGTTATCTGGCGCCAGATGGTGTCAAGCCGTTCGTCGGTGACCGCGAAATAGAACGCATGCCCGCCGCTGCGGTTGAAGATTTTCATGAGGACCTTGTTCTCGCCCTGTTTGAACGACAGCGCGGCTTTGTCCTGGTTGGGAGCGGCCACCCGAGGCACATCGTTCGAAATGACCTTCTCGCCGTTGAACCAGACCTCGAGTCCGTCATCGCTGCCAAAGAAGGCCATGAGCTGCATCGGCGCGGCCGCGGTGATGGTGCGGAAAAGATACGTCGAGTGCGAGTCGCCGCCGGGAAGATCGATGACCGCGCCGTCCTTCCAGCCGGGTTGCGCCACCCATACCCGCTTGTCGTCGGCCGTCCTGGCCTGCAGATCAACGCCCTGCTCGGGGAACAGCGCCTGGGCAAATCCATCGGCCTTGAGCGCGCCTGTGGTATACCACGGGCCAGCATCGTATGCCGCATTGTCGCCGGCTGCCTGAAACGCCGCGCGGGCAGCGGTCATGGTCTCGGGCCATGTATCGCGCTTGGCATAAAGCGGCGCGCCTTCACCGGCAAGTGCTACGGCCGCGCACGCTATGCACGCCAGAAACGCGCCCACACGCAGGATATTGGATTGAGGGTAGCTCACGGCTCTCGATGTCCTTCTGTTTTGCGGCGGCGCAACAGTGCTCGTTGCCGGGCCGCTTTCACTCGCTCGTCAAACCTGTCCTCGATGCATCGCGCAAGACGGGGCCCGCCGTGTTTCGGGATATGGCGGCGCCCCGCCGCTTGCACGGGACTCTTTCCTACAACTTGGCGTTCGGAAGGGTGAACCGAAGCCCTGCGCCGTCGTGATACGACGCGTACTCGGTCACGATGGCGCCCTCGGGGCCGGCCAGCATGAAATGCCACTGCTCGGCCTTGGGCAGCCAGGTCACTTCGCCAGGCATGACTTTTGTGGCGCAGCGGGCCTTGGCGAGTTCGCGGTGGCTGGGCGGGATGCGCTCGACGTCGCCCGGGTGGGGTTCGCCCTCGCCATACGTCCAGACGAAGCCATAACGGGTCTGCCAGCCTTCCATCTTAGGCCGCGCCTCTTCGGTCTTCATGTGACGGTGCTCGGGAATCATCTGTCCCGGCAACAGGTAGATTTCATGGCCGAAATAGTCGTCTTGCTTGTTGTTGATCCAGAAGATGCCGGCCATGCCCACTTCGGTGAACTTGCCCAGACCGAAATCGATCGCCCAGAACTCATCGCCCTTGAGACGGTCGACAATGGGGTAGTTGAAACGGCGCATCATGTCGTAATAGGCCTCCTTGGCGGCCTCGACGTTGAACGTGCCATCGGCTTTGTAGAAATCCTTGTTATTGGGCATTTTCACCTCGCTTGCGCGCGCGCTGCCGCCGGCCGCGGACATTACCGCTCCCGCCACAACGCCGCCTATCAGTTGTCTCCTGGTCATATCGGTCATCGCCCGGTTCCTCCTGCTTGGGTTCAGGCACTGCGCCTCGTAATCTCAACGTATCCGCAATCAACGCTATTTCGCGCGTTCGTGTCTCAAGGTCTCGTAGAAGTCGAAGGCCTTGTCGGGCTTTTCGTTTTCGTGCACCACCTTGCGGACGGCCTGCACCATGGCGACCGGATCGTCGGCACAGAAGATATTGCGGCCCATGTCGACGCCGAGCGCGCCTTGGTCAATCGCTTTGTAAGCCATCTCGAGAGCCTCTAATTCGGGGAGCTTCTTGCCGCCCGCGATCACTATGGGAACGGGGCATCCCGCGACCACTTCGTCGAAATCGGGCTCGCAATAGTAGGTCTTGACGAAATGCGCGCCCAGCTCCGCGATGACGCGGCAGGCAAGGCCAAGGTAGCGGGCATCGCGCACGAGTTCTTTGCCCACGGCGGTCACGCCGAGCGTGGGAAGGCCGTAGTTGTTGCCCTCGTTGATAAGGTATGCCAGGTTCTCGAGGGTTTCCCGCTCATGTGTCGCGCCGATGCACACCTGGGTGGTCACCGCGGCAGCGTTCATACGCAGCGCATCTTCAACCGACACGCCAATCACCTCGTCGCTGAGATCCTTGAGAATGGTGGCGCCGGTGCTGCAGCGCATGACGACCGGCTTGTCGGTCTCGGGCGGGATGCAGGTACGCAACGCCCCGCGCGTGCACATCAGGCAGTCGACGTGCTCGGTCAGCGGAGGAATGCAGAGGTCGATGCGTTCGATGCCGGAGGTCGGTCCCATGATATATCCGTGGTCGAAAGCCAGCATCACGGTGCGGCCGCTCTTCGGATTGAAGATGCGCGCGAGCCGGTGTTTCATTCCCCATTCGAGGTGGGCGCTGCCTTTGAGAAAGAAACCGGGCGTTTCCTGGGGAATCCCGATTCCGAAATTCTTGTTCTTGTCGTCGGTCTTCTTGTCAGCATCAGGCATGTGTGGTCACTCCTTCTAAGAACCCCTGGAATATCAGCGAAACCGAGGAAGCCCCGGCGTCGGGTTGTCCTATGCTCTTCTCTCCGATGTTCTTGGCACGTCCAAAGCGCGCCTGTAACGATTTCGTGCGTTCGGCGCCGTCACGCGCGGCTTCGGACGCGCTTCGCAACATGTCTTTGACCGAGCCGCCGGCGTCGGCGGCCGCCTGTGCGGCATCGACAGCGGGCACGAGCGCGTCAAGCATGGTTTTGTCGCCAACCTGGGCGCGGGTGCGCTTCTGGACGCCCGCCAGTCCCGCCGCAAATGCGGCGGCAAGACCATTTGCGTCCAATGCGTCTTTCCCGGCCGCCGCGTCGGCCATGCTCATGAAGAACGTGCCGAAGAGCGGTCCCGTCGCGCCGCCGTCGACGCCCATGACGGCCCAGCCGATGCTCCGCAACAGCTCCTGGAGCGACGAGGACTGATCGTCCTCGACAGCCTTCTCCATACAGTTCATCGCACGAGCCATAGTGGTGCCGTGATCGCCGTCGCCTCCGTGCGAATCGAGCTTCGAAAGAAGCTCCTGATTCGCGCGGACTTGCGCGGCGGCCGCACGTACCATGGCTACCAATCGATTGTAATCCACCATCGCAACAGGCGTCCCGGACACTATTTCACGACCAGGGCCGGCGTATTGCAGGGGGCATCCCACAAGGCCAGCAGCTCGTCGTCCATCTTCGCGGCAAACATCTGGAAGCCGCCCATTTCCTGCACGGTCAGAAACTCGCCAGCGATTGCGCGCGCGAGTTTGATGCCTTTGGCGTCGAGCGCCTTTTTCACGCCGCCCAGCACCACGTACTGCTCCATGAGCGTTGTCGAACCGACGCCGTTGATCATGACCAACAGGTCGTCGCCGGACTTCGCGCCGAGGTCGTTGCAGAGGGCATCGATCATGATCTTGGCCGTTTCGTCGGCGCTCTTGAGCGATTGTTGTCCGCCGCCGGCTTCACCGTGCTGGCCCATTCCGACGATCATGTCGGTCTCGGGCACTTCCGCGATGATGCCGCCGGTCGAGGGATGCGTGGCGCCGGTCACGGCCACGGCCAGCGTCGCCATGTTGCGCTCCAAGCGTTCCGCGATGGCGATGCACTCGTCCAGCGGCTTGCCCTGTTCAGCGGCGGCGCCAGCGACTTTGATCACCGGCAGACAGCCCACGAGACCGCGGCGGTTTTTCGGGTCCTGCCGCGACGGCACTGAGATATCCTCGTGCGTGAGGACCTGCTTGACGTTGAGCCCCTCTTTTTCGGCCATTTCCATGGCGATGTTCGCGGTCATGACGTCGCCTTCGTGGTTCAGGACGACCAGCAGCACGCCTGCTTTGCGGTTGGCCAGTTTGAGCGCCTCGAACACACGCGGCGGCCCGGGCGCCGCGAAAATCTCTCCCGGAACGCTGATATCGAGCATGCCCTCGCCCACGTAGCCGCTCAGGGCCGGCTCGTGACCGCTCCCGCCGAGGGTAACCACCGCAACCTTGTTCGCGGGTTTCGGATGGGCCCGCACCACGAGGTTGTTGCCCGCCAGCGCCACCTTGCCCGAATTGGCCAGCACAAAACCCGCCAGCAGTTCGTTGACGAGGTTATCGGGATCGTTAACAAATTTCTTCATTGGCATGACTGGTCCTACCCCTTTCGGTTTGTTCCGCTTATTCCGTCTGCCGGACCCGTTACCTGGCTTCCATCAGCTCGAGCACCGCGTCGCCGTCCGTGATGAAAGCCACGCGCAAGGACTCGGTCGCGTCGAACGGCGCGACGATCACGTTCCGGCCTTTGATGGCCTCGTCAAGATTATCGACCATGAACGCGATATGGCAGTTGTTCTGAACGGCCGGATGCATGGGACTGTCCTTTTCGAAACGCAAAAACTCGATGTGAAACGGGTGTTCGGCAGCATTGGTGATGTAGACCTTCGCGCCTTCAAGATACTCTTCTTTTTCGGCCCGCTTCGCCGTGGGTACGCCAAAATGGTGAAATACAGCGCCTGCCATCGTTTGTGTCCTCCTTTGATGTAACGTGGTTTTCCGCGAGACCCGTAGGCCTCTATATCAATCCATATCCCTGCCGCCGTGACACGAATGAATGTTGGGCGGCGGGGTCGCGATTCGCGCAGCCCTGCTCAGGCGAACCAGCGACGACGCACCGGACGTCTTCGTCGGGAGAATCGCTGTGTCCGGATAGACTAGTGATATCCAGGCGTTTGGACACTTCGGGAGGTGCTTCATGAGAATACGGGCCCGATCAGGAATCGGGACATGGCTCTTGGTTCTGTCATGCGCCACTGCCATAGAGAAGCTGCCCGGTTGCAGAAAAAGCCCAAATATGGAACGCGAATCGAATATGCGCGAATGAGAATAACAAGGACGCCGGGTAGTGTCAAACGCGCGACACAGTTGTACTTAAGAGAAGTTTTCCACAGGCGGCCTTCGCCGCGCTCCGAAGCGCAGGCGGCTCTCCCGCACTCTTCGAGCAGACGGAAGGGACAGATTGGCCCCGGCGAATGCGCGGGAGCGTGGAAGAGTGTGAACGTGTGAAGGGATTGGAAGACGCGCCACAGGGGGGGGCTTGGTCAAGAGGCCGCGCCACAGCGGAGAGGTCACGTACCTTGTAACTCTTCCGGGGTCCGTCCCGGGGTCCGCGCAACGGAGGGCCGGTTTTCCAACCGGCCACTGAATCGCCGCAGCCCGCCAGGGCTGCGCCCCGGTCAGATAGGGACACGGGCGTACACACACCCTCGCGGCATTGGTCCTTTCGGTGTCGGAGACCTTCGGTCGCAGGGGTGGCTGGGTCAGGAGACCCCGCCACAGCCGAAGGGTGGGTTCCTCCTCCTCAGCACCAACGGCGCGAGACATACCAGCCTGGCCTGAAGGGCCAGGGAACAGGACTTGCGCAACCTGCCCAGCCCAGAGGGCCGAAGGCCCGAAACATACCAGCCTGGCCTGAAGGGCCAGGAAACAAAACCTGCACAACCTGCGCAGGCAAGAGGGCCAACGGCCCGAAACATACCAGCCTGGCCTGAAGGGCCAGGGAACAGGACCAATAGAAACAAGAGGGCTGAAGGCCCGAAACATGACCGTCTAAAGAGCGATTCTTTGACCTCGCCACCACAAATCCTGCATGCCCCAAGCGGATATGTCCCAAGAGGGCGTTCGGACGCCTGCCACGTCCACACCGTCCAAGCCACATGACCGGCGAGGGCGCGGATTTCTCAAAACGAAGGCATGGGTCATGGCCGCCGGGCAATTACGCGGAAGCCGGTGTTGTAGACCTTCTGCCAGGGGTGGTAGGCGTAGCGGCAGGCGCATGCGGCTTCGGCGGGGCGGTCGTACCACGAACCGCCGCGCACGACGCGTTTCTCGCCCGATTCAGGGGTCTCCCGCCCGTCGCCGGGGTCGTACGGATAGGCGCGCCACGCGCTGCGGGTCCACTCGGCCACGTTGCCGTGCATGTCGAACAACCCCCACGGGTTTTGCTTGAACGAGCCGACCGGGGCCGATACGCGGAAGCCGTCGTCCACCTCGTTGACGGCCGGCCGGTAGGGGTACAGGGCGCCTGAAGGCAGGCCCCAGGGAGCGAACGTATCGATCTGCGACAAACGGGTGTCGGCCAGATTCGCAAACTGGGCAAAATCGACGCTGGTCTCCCCATACCACATCGGCGTCGTCGTTCCGGCGCGGCAGGCGTATTCCCATTCGGCCTCCGAGGGCAACATCACCCTTTCATCCGTGCGCCGGGATAGCCATTCGCAAAAACGCGTGGCCTCGTCCCACGAGACGCGGACCACCGGCTGCGTGGGGCCGTTAAGTGGGTAGCCGCGCTCCTCAACGCTGAACTGTAGGAAATCCCCGTGTTCGAGACGGCTGTCGTGGGCAGGATCGAAGGCCGCGTACTGCTCGTTGGTGATTTCGCACCGGCTCATCCAGAAGCCGCGTGGAATGGCGACCTCGTGCACGGGACGTTCGGAAAGGTGGCCCGTTTCGCTTCCGAGCCTGACGGCGCCGGCGGGGACAAAGACCCATTCGAGACCCACGCCCGGCGCGAGTGCGCTGACCCGAGTCCCGCCGGGAACGGGGGTATCCGGCGTTTGGGTCTCCGCGGACGCAACGTCCGCCGCAGTCCGATGCTCCTGTGGCGGGACGCTCGCGGGGTCCGCGCTGGCGGACGCATCGAGGAGCGCGGTAAGGTCGTAGATAGCCTCGGGGTCTTCGTCGATGCCCGCGTAGCGTTTCAGCATGTCGCGCCGCCGGTCGCGCTGGTGATTGACCAGCTCGCCGCCCACGATCTCATGCCAGGTGCCGTGCGCGGGGGCATTGAGATCGATCCAGGTAATGAACCGGTCCCATGCCTCGGGGGACAGTTCGACGCCTTGGTGGCCTTTCGACAAGAGCCGCACGAGGCGCGTGGTATCGGCGTGGAAGTCGCAGGGGGTGAGGAGGTGCATATCGCTTTCCATGGTGCTTGTGCGGACGTAACTGCGGAGCGCCAGATAAGATGGCGAGAACGTAGTGCCTTTGGCGTAGGCTTCGTCTCCGGCGGGCGGGTGTACGGCCGGGGCGTTGCGGAAATCGGGAAGACCCTCGCTGCCGTCGTGGCATGCAACGCAATACTTGTTCAGGACCGGCTGCACCTCGCGTATGAACGAAAAGCCGCGCGTGGGACCGTACCAGGGGGCGATCGCGGTGGGCGGCCGCCGAACGGCGAGCGTGTTTCGAGAAGGGGCAGTACTGTTCTGCGGTTCATGGCAGCCCACACACGAAACGACCTCGCCCGGCATGCCCACGAACCAGCTTCGCATCAACTGGAGCGCTCTACCGCCGGCATCGAGCGGTTGAATCGAAATGGGCGTGTTGGCGGGCACACGAAACAAGGCGCTTCCGTCAGACTCGACCGGAACCGTGCCCAGGACGCGTTTGATGTCCCATGGGCCATCGAGACCTACCCGGTTAACCTGCCCGCCCATGCCGTGATAGGCGAAATGATACGTGAAGAGGCGCAACTGTTTGACCGTGCCGCGGGGAACGCCTTCGAGGCCGGGGCCGGCGTGGACGTCGGTGAGATACACGGTGGCTTCGGGGTCAGCAAGGTTCACGCGCGGGGCGATGATCGGAGGCGCCGGCGTCGCCCGCAACGGCAACGGCTCGAGCAGCGCCCAGCCCTCGGCTTCTTTGATCAGCGTCATATTGTCGAACACGTCAACGAGGTATACGCCCCACCTCGACTCGGGGGTTGGCTTCGACGAAACAAGGAAATACTTGTCGCTCAACGGATAAGGATGCAGGAACTTCGGCCAGTTGTTCATCACCAGCCCATCGAGAATCACCGGGTTGACCGGTTTGCCGCGTCCGGGTATGCGTTGGATTACGCCCTTGGCTTGAGCGCGGCCCCGGGCGGGGTCGATAAGTACCAGCTCGCCCATGCGCGGCACGTCGTGGTGGCCGCTGACGACCGCCACCGCCATAGTGGGATGATTGGGCACGGGCCGGGCGAAGAACAGCCCGTTGGGCCAGTACGAGTTGCTGCCGTAGTACTCGGCCTGATTGGTGCCGTCGGGATTCATGTGGAAGAGTATCCGCGACGCGAAATGCGGCAGGTCCGAGTACTCCCAGCGAAGATACAGAACGCGTCCGTTGTTGAGAACGGCCGGACACCAGTTGTGGTCCTGTTCAAAAGTCAGACGGCGGATAGCGCCGGTCTCTGCCTCGCACCGGTAGAGATGAGACACGTGAGACGAGCCCGTCACGCACGGGACGCCGATAAAGCAGGCGGTCGAAGTGAACAGTATGGCGCCATCTGGCAGGTAGCAGGCATCGTAGTTGTCGACGTCGGGTTCGCTGATTAGCGGAAGCTGGCGCAGGCCGGTCCCGTCAGCGGCGATCTCAAATACCTGCCAGCGCCGGTCTTCGCCGGGCATCGAGAAGAGCATGCGTGAGCCGTCGAAATGGAGGTCCACGTCGCCCACGAACCGTCCCCCTTCGGGTTTGTAGAGAGTCACGGGGTCCGCATCGAGGTCGTCGAGCGAGAGGATGCAGAGTTCGTTGTCGATGCCGTCTCTCGAAATGCTCGAGTTGCTCTCCCAGTTCATGGGAAGCCCGAGGTTCGCTTCGCTGCGCTTGATGAGCACAATGCGCTCGAAATCCAGCAGAGGATTGGCAAGAAGGGCCTTCCGTTGAAACGCGAGAATCTCGTCCACGCGCGCCTGCACGCTGGCGTCGTTGGCCTGCCAGCCCCACAGTCCGCCGCGCTCGCTGAGATTGGCCGCATCGCGGATTTCACGGGCCCAGATTTCGTAGCGAGCGAGCGCCTGGAGGAAGGATGGGCCCTCGGGATAGCGCTCGCCAAACTCGCGGGAGAGATCCTCGAGCGCGAGTCGCAGGGCTTCGCCATTGAACTCCCGCAACCGTTCGGCGGGAGACCGTCCCTCGGAAGCCGGATACGCCCGCAGCGGATACAAGAGAGTAAGCCCGCAACTGATGATCAACGCCATTGTCAGACTACGCATGCTGCCCTCGTCTCCCATTGGACCCGGCCCGGCCGCACGGGAATCGGGCTATCATTCCGAAACACGTTTCGCGGCCTGAACGGGTTTGTCCACGGCACACACCACCCGGAAACCCACGTTGTAGACACGCTGGTAAGGCCGGTATGCCAGGCGCATGGCCGAGCGCGCCCGCATGGGCCGGTCACGCCACGAGCCGCCACGCACGACCCGCTCGCCCTCAACGTCAGGTGCGTTGCGTCCGTCGTTTTCGTCATAGAGATAGGGCCGGTACACTGAGCGCGTCCATTCCCAGACGTTCCCGTGCATGTCGTGCAGTCCCCACGGATTGGGGCGGTACAAGGCCACGCCGTCGGACAAGAATCCGCCGTCGTTAAAGCGCAGGTCTTTGGGGATCCAATCGTCGTACTTGCTGGCGTGGAGCCACGGCTCGCGCTCTTTCTTGTACGTATGGCACACAAACTCCCGGAGTTTCTGATCCGCGAAGTTGGCGTCCAGTGAATAGTCGGCGTCCAGAGGACCAAACGAGAAGGCCTCGGCCGAGCCTGCGCGGCAGGCGTACTCCCACTGGGCCTCGGTGGGTAGCGTGAAGCAGCGGCTCGTCTTGGCGTTCAGCCATTCGCAGAAGGCCATGGCTTCGTCCCAGGAAACGCGCACCACGGGCTGGCCGGGAGCGTTCACGTAGAATCCGCGGACTCCGAACTGCATCGAGAACCGGCTTTCGACGCCGCTGTCGTGGGTGGGGTCGTAGGATTCGAATTGGGCGTTGGTGATTTCGGTACGCGCCATCCAGAACGGTTCGCCGACGACTACGGCGGTTTCGGGCGTTTCATCGGGGTAACCTTCGGACGAGCCCATGACGAACGACCCGGCGGGGATCAAGGCCAATTCGAGCGCGACGCCATTGCCGAGCTCGATGGTTTGTTGGGCGGGGGGTTCCGCGCCGTCCGCAGCCAGGCGCAGGGTGCCCGCGGCTTCAGCCTGTCGGCGCCGGGCTTCCGCAGCATCGAATGGCCATCCCGGGCATACCGGCTCGGGCGCCTGCGCGCGTGTTTCTTGCGGCGGAATGATGGTCTGAACCGGTTCGCGGGGGATTTCGGGAATTGCCTCAAAATCCTGGTCCATATTCGCATAGAGCTTCAGCAGTTCCCGGCGGCGTTGCGCGGGACTTGCGACGCGCTCCTGGCCCGCGATCTCGTGCCAGGTCCCATGGAACGGCGCGTTCAGATCAATCCACGTGATCAGGCGGTCCCATGCCTCGGCGTCCAGTTGCACGCCGTGATGGCCCTTCTCGAGCATTTGCACCAGGTCGGTCGAATCGGCATGAAACTCCATGGGCGTCAGCAAATGGTAGTCGCTCTCGAGGCCGGGCCTGCGCACGAAACGGTGCAATTCAACATAGGACACCGAGAAATGGCCCGCGTCCTGGCCCCCGCTATGAAATACGCTCGTGTAATCGGTGATGTAGGCGCGCTCCTTAAGGTTGGGAATGGAATCCCGTGAGCCGTCGTGGCAGCCGGCGCAGTATTTGTCGAGGATGGGCTGCACCTCGCGCAGGAAGTTGAAGCCGCGGGAGGGACCATGCCACGGCTTGATCTCAGCGGGAGATCGTCTCGCGGCAAGGGCGAGTTTCGCGGGCGGCGCGGTGTTCTGGCTCTCGTGGCAACCGGCGCAGGACAATACCTCGCCGGGCATGGCCGTAAACCAGCTTCGCATCAGTTGCAGCGCCTTGCCTTCTTCGTCGAGCGGCTGCGCCGAGATAGGCGTGTTGGCAGGCACACGGAAATAGGCCGAGCCGTCCTCGGCCACCGGCACCGTGCCCATGATGCGCTTGATATCCCACGGTCCCTCCATGCCGACGACGGCCTGCGGGCCGCCCATCCCGGGATAGAGGAAGTGGTAGGTGAACAAACGCAGCGATTTCACCGCGCCGCGAGGAATACCATCGAGCCCCCCGCCCTGATACACATTGGCGAGATAGACCACTGCGTCGTTGCGGTTAAGGTCCACTTTGGAAGGAATGACCGGAGGCGTTGGACGTTTGCGGACGGGTACAGGCTCAAACAGCGCGTAACCGGGTTCCTCTTGAAGCAACAGAATGTTATCGAAGACGTCGACGAGGTAGATGCCCCACAGCGACTCGGGAGTGGGCTTGCAGGACACGAGACAGTACTTGGCGCTGAGCGGGAACGGATGGAGAAACTTGGGCCACGAATTGTCGACGAGGTTGTCCTGAATAAGCGTCGAGTCGTATTTCGGGTTGGTGTCGGATGCCACGGGGATCCCGTAGCCGGGAATGCGCTGGATGGCCCCGGCGGATTCACGCCGGCCCCGGGCGGGATCGAAAAGCACCAGTTCGCCCATGCGCGGCACGCCGTGGTGCCCGCTCACAATGCCCATGAACTGGGTGGGATGGCCCGGGACCGGCTTGGCATAGAAAAGCGAGTTCGGCCAGTAGGAATTGCTCCCGTAATACTCCATTTGCTCCGTGCCGTCGGGGTTCATGTGAAACAATACGCGGTCGTGGGTATGAGGAGTGTCGGTGTACTCCCAGCGCAGGTACATGACCCGGCCGTTGTCGAGCACGGTCGGGCACCAGTTGTGTTCCTGATCGAAGCACAATTGGCGGATACCCGAACCGTCTGGGCGCATCCGGTAGAGCATGGCCGCGCGGGTACTGCCGTTAACGCATGGCACGGCCGCAAAAAAAGCGTTCGAACAAAAGATGATGTCACCATCGGGCAGATAACACGCATCGTAGTTGTCCACATCGGGCTGGTCGCCTGGGGTGACTTGGCGCAGTCCTGACCCGTCAATGGCAATCTCAAATACCTGCCAGCAGTTGTTCGTGCCGATCGATGAGAAGAGCATGCGGCCCGCGTCGAAGTGCAGGTCTACATCGCCCACAAAAACAGGGCCTGCGGGACGGTAGAGCGTTGAGACGCCTCCGCCTGGCGCCGGAGGGCTTAGCACGGCGATTTCATCGTCGAAGCCCGTCCTGGGCAAAGCACAGTTGCTCTGCCAATTCTGCACAAGGCCCAGGGAAGGACTCGAAAGCCCCCTGCGTACAAACAGGAGTCTGTCAAAATCCAGCAGGGGATTCTCGAGCAGCGCGCCGCGGTAGAACGCGAGAAACGCCTCGGCCTTCTCGAAGGCGGCCATATCGAACGTCTGAAGCGCTGTGGCCAGGCTTTCTTTTTCGGCTGCGTACCGGTCTATTTCTTCAAGATATTTTATCCCGTTGGGATAGGCTTCGGGAAATGTTCGCTCGAGGTCTTCGGCGGCCATGCGAAACGCGTGCAGGTTAATCCGGTCGATTTGCGCCGCGATTTGCGCGAATCGTTCGCGGACCCCGGCCGCTTCCTGAAGCAACTCGAGCCACCGCACGTCACCCGCAGGCGCTCCGGCTGCAAGCAGCGCATCCGCCTTCCGCTGGACAGCCTCTCCTGCCTGGCCGACGAGCACGCGCTCGAGTTCGTTTGAATCGCGGTTCGCGAACCACTCGAGGCATCCCGTTCTTCCCGCAGCGGCTGCCATCGCGCCCGTTTCCGCCGGGAAATCCGCGCGAAGGCGTTCCCACACGCAGGCGCGCCAATCACGCCGCGACGCCGAACCCTCCCCCGACGCCAAGGTAAGGAGGCGGGTGCGGGCATCGGACATGGTTGCGGTCCATGTCGCCTGCTTGTAATAGATATCGGGGGGCGGAACGATCTCCCATTTGGAAAGGAGGTCCTTCTCGAGGGCGGCGCGCGTTTCATCCTCCAATGCACCGTTATACATGCGGATCTCCGCGATGCAGCCTATCCATCCCTGGTCAGCGCCATACCAGCGTCCCACGCGGAACTGGTTATCCAACGCGCCCACATTGTCCATCTCGGCCGAGCCCAGGAGCGCGCCGTCCTGGTACAGTTGAAACGCGTGGCCCCGCTTGATAATGGTGTAGAGATGCGCGTTTGAATCGGCCAACCGCAGCTGGGTATGGACGCCCACGCCCGCGGCCAGTTCGAGATACGCCGAACCGTCGCCTTTCGTCCCGAGAGTCCACCAGCGGGCATCGCCGGGCCCGAACCGGTTGCCGATGATCCCGCGGTAGTTGTCGGGCGCGCTAGCGTCCATCGTCGCCACGGCAAATACGGTCCAGTCCGCGGCAGACCAATCCGCCGCGAATCCTGTCACGAGACACTGCGTACCCTGGAACCTTAGCGCAGGATAGCCCGTGACGCGTGCATCCTCGTAAACCGGCTGCAGGGATGTTTCGGGCTGTGCGGCGGTGTGGCCGCCGGCTTTGCTTGCCCATGCACCCAGGGGGACACCTCCTGCCAATGCGTCGGGCGCAGTGTCGCCGTCAACATCCATGGCGTCAAACCACAGAAGGCACCCCCCGGGGTCTCCGGTTGCGGCCTCTTGGGCTGCGGCAGAAACTCCCGGGACCAGCAATACGAGAGCCGCAAGAGCACTGGCATACACGAGGCGCATGGTACAGCTCCGTTTCTTCTCTGTTTTCGTGGCGTCGTCAAAGACCGATGATGCTATGTCGTCAGGACGGCGTTCCAAGGGCGACGACGTCGCGCCGGATGCGGTCGATGTCTTCGGCGGCGATGTGAAGTCCGGCGGCCGCCACGTTCTCCTCGATCTGGCTGGTTTTCCGGGCGCCAGCCAACACATGGGTCACGCCGGGCTGCCGAAGGGTCCACGCAAGCACCAATTGGGCCAGCGTGCAACGATACTTGACCGTCAGCTCATTCCAACCTGCAAGAAGGTCGAGAACGCGTTTGCGGTTTTCCGGAGCGAACCAGGGGTTCCAGCCTGTATCGCTTCGGAACTCGTCCTTACTGAACTCGCGGTCCATGCCGACTTTCCCGGTCAGAAGGCCCTGTTCCAGAGACATGTAGGTGAGCGTGGCGATAGTGTGTTTGAGGCAGAATGGAAGTATATCTTTCTCGGCGCCGCGGGCCAGCATGCTGTAACGGAATTGGCAAGCGGCTAACTCGCCTTCCGAGTCATTTTCCTTCAGTTCGCCGAGGCTCACGTTCGATACGCCGATGGCCCGGACCTTCCCTTCGTCCTTCAGGTCCATGAGACATGCCATGGTCTCGGAGATGGGGGTCTTCACGGGCTCTGCCGAAGGCCAGTGCGTCTGGTACAGGTCGATGAAGTCGGTCTGGAGCCGGCGCAAGCTCTTTTCAACCTCTTCCCGAATGGTATGGGGCTGCAGGCTGCGGTAAATCTTGTGCCCGTCAAAATCGGCAAAGAAAGAACCGCGGGCGTCGTCCACGAGAAGCCCGCACTTTGTAGCCAGCACCACTTTGTCGCGCCGGTCCCGAATGGCCTTTCCTACGACCTCCTCGCTGCGTCCCCGCCCGTACGAAGGAGCGGTGTCGATGAGCGTGATGCCTGTGTCGAGGGCGGCGTGTATGGCTCGTATAGACTCCGCGTCGTCTGGATTCTCGCCCCAGATCATGCCGCCGCCCGTCACCCACGTTCCCATACCGATGACCGAGGCCTTGATGCCGGACTTTCCAAGCGCACAGTACCTCATGACTTTCTTCCCCTGTTTTTCATCCATGCGGGTTTCCCGCGAACCCTGGACCGGCCCGGATTATAGCCAACGGAGGTATGCGTTGCGAAAAGCTCTCTTGTATCCTCCGCGGCCCGGAGGCAATTGCTGAGACGCAATTCCCGTCCCTGTTTGTCCGTGCCACGCGGCGCGCCACGCCCAACCGCCCCAAGCGCGTTGCGCCAGGGCATCGCGTTCATGCACTATGAGACATCGCGTGAAAGCATACCTTCAGGAGAAAACGTCATGAAACCGGCCAGGAAGAATCTGAACAGGCGCGAGATGTTGCGCGTGACCTCGGGGGCGATTGCGGGATGGGGGTTGAGCCGGTGGGCCGCCGCGGCGGACATGCCGGAGGTGAAATTGCCGCGCGCGACTTCGGGCGACACCATCATCGAACCGGATTGGGAACAGCGCGTGACCATCACCGTGGGAAACCGGGGCGCGGACCTCGCAGGCGAATCCGAAAAACCCATCCAGGCGGCAGCGGACTACGTGGCGCGGCTGGGCGGCGGTACAGTACACATCCTGGCGGGCACCTACCGCATGCGAAACGCCGTCTACCTTCCCTCAAATGTGCGTCTTTTGGGCGACGGGACGGAGACCCTGCTTGTGAAAGAGCCGTCCGTGGAGACCACCATTGCAGCGGATTCGGACTGGTTTGACCAGGAAATCACGTTGGCCGACGCAACGGGGTTCGAGGTTGGCGACGGCATATGCATCAAGGCCGACAATCCCCACGATAGTGGCAAAGAGGTGATCAAGCGTACGCTGGTGGGGCGGAGCGGGAACCGCTTCAAGCTGGACCGTGCCCTGCGGAATAACGTCTGGATGATGAAGGCCCCCTCGGTCTCGACCTTGTTTCCCCTCGTAACCGCGGAAGAGAAGGCGAACATGGCGATCGAGAACCTGGCTCTCGACGGGAACAAGGAAGCAAACGCCCCGCTGGACGGGAACTATGCGGGGAATCTCTGGTTTCAGGATTGCAGCCGCATCATCATTCGCGGCGTCGAGAGCCGCAACAACAACGGCGACGGGATAAGCTGGCAGATTTGTCATGACGTCGTGGTCGAAGACTGTTACAGCCACGACAATGCGGACCTGGGCATGCATCCGGGGTCGGGTTCCCAACGCCCGTTGATACGCAATAACCGGGTCGAACGGAACAAGATCGGCATCTTCTTTTGCTGGGGAGTGCACTACGGCCTCGCGGAAAACAACAAGATGCTCGACAATAGCGGACAGGGCCTGTCCATAGGCCACCGCGACCACTACAACGTCATCCGCAAGAACGAAATCTCCGGAAGCGGCGAAACAGGCGTGTTGTTCCGGCCCGAACGCGGCGAGGGGTTCACGGCCAGCGGGAACCAGCTCGAAGAGAACCGGCTGGTCAACAACGGTCCCGAGGACGGCGCGGCGGTCGATTTCCAAGGCGTCACGGCCGGAAACACGCTTGCCCGAAACGAGATCCTCGAGACCCGGTCACCCGCCTCGCGCGCGGGCATACGATTCGGCGAAGAGTGCGGCGAGAACACCCTCGTGGACAACCGGATCGAGGGTTTTGCGACCGCGATTCAGGACAACCGAAAAGCGTAGGGGCGAAATGAGGCGGTGAGACCCGCTTATTGCCCGCGGCGAAGTGCGGCCGCTTTGTATGCCCCGAAGAGGTCCGCGATCCCGGCCGCCTTCACATCGCCGGCGTGGACGACTACGCGGTAGGCCAGGGTAAGGGGCTCGCGCGCGGGAAGCGCCGTGAAATCCCCCTGCGGCCAGAACATTGGCGTGGGCGAAAAGAAGCCGTAATCGCGCGTAAACCATTTGGATGGATACCAGCGGTTGAGGGGGTGCTGGAAAATTGCCAAGCCCTCGGTCACCCCGTCGCGCGCGCCGTAGTAATCGCACCAGGGAGACTCCACGCCAAACGTGCCCTGTTCGGCCGTTTTCCCCTCGGCGTTGACGAGTGTGCCGCCGGACGCTACGCTCAGCTCGGGAACCATCCGCGCCGAGAACAAGGAATGGTTGGTCTTCTCGATCGTGATATGCACAAGCGGATTGAGTGTGATCTCGAAATCGATGATGCGCGTGGCCTTGTCAGGCGCGGATAGGGTGATCGTGCGGGTGTCGCGGATTACGGGGTCCTGGCCCGGTTGCTGCCACAGACACTCGTCCTTGATCACCACGCGCTGGCCTGCTGCCTCAACAATCTCGGGACCCTGCGAGAGAATCTGGCCGCGTTCGTTCACGTCCTGCCAATAATTCCCGCCATTCACCCTGTCGCATCCGAGAAAAAGCGAGTGATGGTGCGGATAGGGCTCGGATGTCTCGGTCGTGACCGACTTGCCCGACGCCGGCCCGATGACTGGCCAGAAATAGGGGTATTTCTGGTCATGGGAGAATTTGTAGCTGGTGAAAAGAACGCCATCTATGGAGACATCCACCTGCTGACCCTTCAATTCGGCCGTGAGCGGCTGGGCTTCCTGTGCCAGCGTGTGGACCCCGCTGAACACAAGAAGAATGGCCAAGGCAACAGGGACCGCATGGCTGACGGTTCGCATGGGATCTCCTCCCTCCCGTAAAGGCCGAACCCCGGCCTATATTGCCCAAGGGCGCACGCGGGCCGCAACCCGGCAAGGGCCGGTAAGCCTATGCTGTCGCGGGTCCCATCGTTGTTTCAAAACAAAAGCATTGAGAAAGCGGCTTTCGAAGCCCTGCGGAAGACTGTCAAACACGGGACTCTTCGACGTGGCCGGAACACTAGAGCATCGACTCCGGCGCTGCCCTCCCGCCTTTGAGGGGGTCCGCGAGAAATGTTGCCAACGCTTGTTCAAATTGCGGCCTCGTAATCGTGGTGAAATGGTCGCCCCCCTCGATAACGACAAGCCGTGTTCGCGGCAAGGCGGTTTCCATCTGTTCCGCGTACTCCTTAAACGGGTCGCGGCTGCCCACGATGGACATGACAGGCGCCGTGATGCCCTCGAGCTCATCCCGTGTCAACATCAACCCGTCCGCGCTTTGGAGCAACGCTCCGAGCGCGGTCAGATCGTTGATCGACGAGATGGCAAGGTTAACGGTGAGCAGACGGGCCTCGCTATACTCTTCGTTAGGAGGCTGCAGGCGCTGCAGCAACGGGGTAAGGCTCGAGTCCTTGTCAAGCGCAGCGCCCAATTCCTTCAAGAACCCGAGTTCCTTCTCGGCGCCTTCGGCCCATCCTGAAGCGCAGGGCGCCACGCTCAACGTGCGCTCGGGGTACACGGATGCGAATTTCAGGGCGACAAATCCGCCCAGAGAATACCCGGCGACATGGGCCCGCTCGATACCGAGGTGGTCCATGAGGCGCGCGACGTCATGCACCATTTCGATGCCGTACTGGCTGGGGTCGTGGGGTTTGCCGCTGCGGCCATGGCCGCGTAAATCAAGGGCGATGACGCGGTGCTCCCCGGCGAGTTTCGGAAGCACCCGCGTGACCATCCAGTTCCCGGCGGCGTTAGTACCGAAACCGTGCAGGAGGATCACGGGGGAACCGGCGCCCTGTTCGATATAATGCAGGCGCACCCCGTTCGAATCGAAATACTGCCCTTCCGTCTCCAGCGTGCGGTAGACGTGAATCCCGGCCCACACAACGCCCACGAAGACAAAGACGGCCACCAGGCCGGACCAAAAGATGATGCGCCTCAATACGGAGCGTCTGTTGTTCATTTCGCCCTTCCGGATGCTTTGGTTTATTCTTACGCGGAGAAAACATGTTGTCAATGAGGCGAATCGCGCCATCTAAGATCTTACCGGAGATGGTATCGTCTTGCCATTTGTG